>NZ_JAUBSH010000013.1:0-110556 GCF_036704705.1 Microcoleus sp. K1-B1
CTGACCTATCTTTTTTTACCACAAGTTGGTCAACACCTCACTCTATCTCGGTTGCGGCGGAGTTGTCACCCCGCCAGGTCCCGTAGCATTCTTTTTGTAGTGAGAACTTAATTTTTTGTGCTTTGATAACACGCCTTTTCTAATTCTCGCGTTAACTTATTCGTAATAGCTGAAAGTAATTGAATTTGCGGTGCTTGGCGTTGCCGCTTGGTGTTATCCAACAGGAGGCGGGTTACTGTTTCTGTTCAAGCTTTGCTTTCAAATCCTGAGAGCCTTGCAGAAAGATGAGCCGACTGAAACAGACAAGAGCCAAGCGAAAAACCCGCGTTTGTGCGATCGCCAATAATCGTATTGAGGGAGAGCAACTACTGGGCGCTCTCCCTGATACTCAAATTTCTTCTTATTCGTTTTTCCCTCGTACCACAGCGAGCATTATAAACATACAAAAACCCGGCTGCTTCAAAACACCGGGTTTCTAAATATTGTTGCTGCATTTTCGATCGATTAAATTCCGGGCACGTAGGCCATAACTGGAGTACCTTGCTGCTGCTGCTGCTGCGCGATTTCCAAAAGGCGTTGAATGCGATCCTCTGTCGGCGGGTGAGTGCGGAAAAGTGACTGCAAACCTTTAGTCGAAAAAGGATTCACAATCAGCAGCGGCGACATCGCAGGATTGCCGTGCATCGGAATTTCATGACCCATTTTCTCTAATTTTTGCAGCGCGTTTGCTAAACCGATCGGGTTATTGGTAATTTCTACCGCACCGCTATCGGCTGCAAATTCCCTGGTTCGAGAAATCGCCAATTGAATTACGGTTGCTGATAGCGGTGCTAAAATGATTAAAAACAGCAAACCAAACGGATTCGCGCCTTGTCTGCTATCCCGCGTTACCGGGCCGTAAAGCGCTCCAAAAGTCAGAATTCGCCCGACAAATGTAATTGCACCGGCAATTGTTCCTGCAACTGCTTGAGTGAGGGTGTCGCGGTTGCGGATGTGCGTGAGTTCGTGCGCTAAAACGCCTTCCAATTCTTCGCGGGAAAGCAGCTTGATGATGCCTTCAGTAACTGCTATTGTCGCGTGTTCCGGGTCTCTTCCTGTGGCGAATGCGTTGGGAGATTGAGTGGGAACTAGAAATATTTTCGGCACCGGAATTTGGGCTTTTTCGCTCAGCGATGCTACCATATCGTAGATTTCTGGTGCTTCGCTGCGGGCGATCGGCTGAGCGCGGTAAGCCATTAACGCGGCCGTGTCGGAATAGTACCACGAGCTAAAACTTGAGAAGGCGGCTAGCGCTAAACCGATGTAAAGTCCTTGCTCGTTGCCGATTAAATAATAACTTCCTAAAACGAGAAGGCCGCTTAGAAGTCCTAACAGAGCGGCTGTTCTGAGTTGATTTGTTCCTAGCATGGCGGGTTGAGGGCGATCCCTATTTTGAGATTTTTTATCTTGTAATTAGATTTTCATATTTGCGGGCGATCGCGCCTCTATCTGCCGAAATAACTGCTGCCGCCAATAGTAGTATTTCAAGTTTTCAGTCAGAAACTGGGAATGCCTCGGGAGCCTCTCTCGCCTGCTCTCAAGAGTCGCTAGAGTCGCAGAATATGACATTTCCAGCCAGAACCGGGAAACGAGATTAAAAACAAAATAAACGCAGACAATCTTACATTCATCTGCGTTTGTCTGCGTTTATCTGGGGTTGAATTCTCCAACCCTAAACCGCTTGCACTTGCTTTTCCTCAACAGAAACAGGTTCTTGATATACAGTTTGAGACTCATTAGCCAAAAACTCAGCCAATTGAGCTTCAATTTCATCCCGCACAATCTGGCGGTATTCCAGGAAATGCTCGTTGTGAGCGCACACTGTTAAATAATGATCCCAAACCGCAGGATTGCGCTTGAGAATGCTGAACAAATGATGCCAGAACTTCCACCGAGTTTTGCGCTTGACTCCCTGCCGCCAAACCACCGTTAGCAGTGCTCGCAAGTCGATCCAACTGGGAATTCTTGCAGGTATATTTGCTGTGGGCGCACCCAACATTAAGAAATGGCGATAAGTTCGGTCTAAATATTTCTCAGCATCGTACACTTCGCAGAAGGCCTCGACATATTCGCGGGCAATATCTTCGAGAGGCCGCGTCGGGATAAAGTTCATCAAGGTAGTCTGGTTGAGGTTGCCAGATTTGTCGCGCAACCGCCCTTCTTTTGCTAGTCTGTGGGACAATGCAGTGTGCGGCAAAGCTTGCAGCATTCCAAACGTTGTACTCGGAATAGCTGCTGCTTCGGCAAACTGGACAATCCGCTGACCGGCACCGGGTTTTTCGCCGTCGAATCCGATGATGAATCCGGCCATTACTCGCAAACCAGTTTTCGCAATTAACTCTACTGATTCGATCAAGGAATTGCGGGTATTTTGGAATTTCTTGGTCATTTGCAGGCTTTCTTCATCAGGGGTTTCAATCCCTAAAAATACTGCATTGAAATTGCAAGCTACCATCATCTCCATCAATTCTTGGTCTTGGGCTAAATCGATGGATGCTTCGGTGTTGAAAGTAAAGGGGAATTTGTGTTCTTCTTGCCAAACTTTTAAGTCTTTTAGCAATAGTTTGACGCTGCGTTTGTTGCCGATAAAGTTGTCGTCTACCATGAACACGCCACGCCGCCAGCCCAAGTTGTAGAGATAGTCTAATTCTGCGATCAATTGTTGGGGGTTTTTGGTGCGTGGTTTGCGGCCGTAGAGGACGATGATGTCGCAGAATTCGCACTGGAAGGGACAACCTCGGGAAAATTGAATTGACATCGAGTCGTAGGCGTCTAATTCCAGCAAGTCGAAGCGGGGGACTGGGGTTGTGGTAACATCGGGTTTTACGCCGTCCGATCGATAAATTCCGCTTTTTTCGCCGCGCCCTATTGCTTCGACAAACATCGGCAAGGTGATTTCGCCTTCGTCGAGAATCAGGTAATCTATGCCCGCTGCTTGAGGTTCTTCTGGTACCGAAGTGGGGTAGGGGCCGCCGCAAGCTACGGATTTACCGCGCCGTTTTGCTTCGCGAATAATGTCTAGCAAATCTTCTTTTTGGACAATCATTGCCGAGAGAATAACGAGCTCTGCCCATTCCCATTCTGCTTCGGTGATTTGTCTGATATTGCGATCGACTAACTTAAATTCCCATTCTTGGGGTAAAATAGCTGCTACTGTTACCAAACCCAGCGGTGGCAGCAGCACTTTACGATCGACTAATTCTAGGATTTTCTCGTAAGACCAAAATGTTTTCGGAAACAGCGGGTAAACTAGAAGAACTCGCATTATATGTTAAACCTCACATCAGTAAACAACTTGCGATCGGGCTGGCGTGTTTGAAAGTTCGATCGACTCTCAAGACTTCATGTTAAGGCTAAAATTACGATCTTGCACTCGATCGAATATCTGGCGAGGGGTGACACCCCCTAAAAGCCACAAATTGAGCGCAATTTTTAGCTTGCAGTTCCCTGTTAAAGTTTGCAAATGCTGATATCTTATCGTATTTGACCCTTAATTGACGATAATCGCATTTAAAAAGCATGGGACTAAGGCAAAAAAGAATTTGGAAAACTTACTTTATTCGTAAAATGCGCCGCGGCGCACCCTACATATATCTCGTAAAGTGCTTATGGTGCGGCCTACATTAGTAGTTTTATGTACATTTCCTCTTCCTTTTTCCTCAACATTTATCCGTTAAATCCGTTACCTCCGTTAAATCCGTTACAAAATCCGCTGCCGAACTTCCCTCTTCCCTCTAATTTGAATCTTTGCCGGGAATCCCGCTAGTTCTTAACATATCAGCAACTGTGCCGCAGTAACTCGGCATTCCTATGCTTTCGGGATTCACAAGATTTTGATAGGTAAAATGGCGATAGCTGATGCAAAATCTATCCCAAGCAGCCACCTGAATTCGGAACAGCCAAATAAAGAAATCAGCCAGCCAAGGTGACAGAGTAATCCGAAAAAATATCTTTTTATTCAAATACTGGCAAGCTTGTTCTACCACTTCGTTAGCTGTAATCGCCGGATTTCCTAGCACAAAATGTCGCGGTTCCTCGGAAGCAGGCGGATGTTCAACTAAATAATTAACTACTTTAGCAATATCTGCGCCGTGGATGAAGTGAAAACTGCCATCTGCCTTAAACCAGCGAATCAAACCAATCCATTTTGCGACAAGTGGCAGGCCAGATGACAAGTGAGAGACGGGTTTTTCTGCGTCTCCTCCCAATACTAATGTCGGGTAAAGTGCCGTAATTGGAGGCACATTGGTCAAAGCTGACAAATGCACCATGCAGTTGTATTTTGAGCTAATATAATCTGTCCCCAGTTCCCCGGCTTCTTTGAGCAAATTGTTGTCTCGACCGAGAATACTGGCCGTTGAAAAATAAATTACTTGTTGGCAAGTCTGTGGCGAAAGTAGTTGAATTAGCTGGAGAGTTTTAGTTACGTTAACGTCAAAAACTTCTTGAGTTCCTCCCCAAGCAGTGGCAGCTAAAATTGCGACATTAATTGTTTGCAAAAGTTCGGCGTGTTGCTCGATATCTCGCATATCGCCTTGTAATATATGGATGCCGGGGCGGGCTTTCCAGTCAAATTTTAATTTTTCTGGGTTGCGAACTAATAAGTAAAGTTCGTGGTTTGTTTCTTGAATCAAAGTTTCGGCCATGTAGTGACCGATACAGCCACTTGCACCCGTCACAAAAATTTTTTTTGAGTTCATTTTGCCGCAGGGGAAGAGGGAGGATTTGACTTGATGCTGAGGCTAAGATCCCCCCTCGCCCCCCTTCTTAAGGGGGGGACAAGATTATTGTCAAAGTCCCCCTTCTTAAGGGGGATTTAGGGGGATCTCTACTCGCTTATAAGCGAGATTTGTCAGGGGTTGTTACTCGTTACCAGGCTCTGACCTGGTAACGCAGATCCGGAGGCTCTGCCTCCATTTTACGCGAGGCAGAGCCTCTGGATATGGGTTCACCAGGCAGAGCCTGGGAACCAGTTAAAACCAGTTCGCAATCAATTTCAAGCAGCAACTGCAAGCAATTTGTCGGCTTGTTTTGCGGTTTCAAAGAAGAAACGCACGTTATCTTCGGGAGTACCCGGTAACACGCCGTGTCCCAAATTGAGGATGTGTCCGCGCGGGCCCGCTTTGCGAATTGTATCAAGAATTCGATCGCGAATAAACGGTTGAGAACCAAACAATACGCCCGGATCGAGATTTCCCTGAACGTTCATATTGGGGCCCAAACGTCGGCGCGCGTCGGCCATATCCACTGTCCAATCGACGCTGATGATATCGGCGCCGGATGTTGTCATGCGTTCGAGGAGGCCGGCGCTACCGGTGACTAACAGAATTAGCGGGGTGTCGGGATGGGTTTTTTTGACTTGCTCGAATACTTGCTTTTGGTAAGGTAAAGCGAAGGTGTCGTAGTCCTGCGGGGACAGTTGGCCGGCCCAAGAGTCGAACATTTGCACTACTTGCGCGCCGCAGTCGATTTGGTAGCGCACGTAAACGGCGATCGCATCTGCGAATTTCGACAGCAACTGATGCAGTAAAGTTGGATCGGAAAATGCCATGTTTTTGATGATGGCATAATCCTTAGAACCTTTGCCCTCAACGGCATAGGCCGCCAGCGTCCACGGCGCGCCCACAAAACCGAGCACGGTGGATTTGTTACCGACTTCTTCGCGCAGGGATTTCAGGATTGTTTTGATAAACGGCAAGCTTTCTTCCGGGTTCAGCGGTTGCAGGTTGTCGATTTGCTGCTGAGTACGGATGGGTGAGTGGATAATCGGGCCTTTGCCTTCGGCGATGTCCATGTCAATACCCAAACCGGGCATGGGTGTGACAATATCGGAAAACAGAATTACGCCGTCGGGTTGAAACGCGCGCCACGGCTGAAGGGAAACTTCGATCGCCACTTCGGGAATTTCTGAACGTTCGCGAAACGAGGGATACTTTTCTCGCAAATCTCGATAGGCTTTCATGTAGCGACCGGCTTGGCGCATCATCCACACGGGCGGGCGGTCTAGGGTTTCGCCGCGGGCTGCCCGCAACAACAAGGGAACTTCATTTAATGCCGACATTTTAACTTTTCTCTACCTTAGATATTTCAATGCCTTTGGTAGCTTACCACTGTGCGATCGTCCTTTTTGACAAAATCGTTGTGTGTACAAATGTGTATTTTCTCATGGCCAAAGAAAGTGAGGCGATAGCCAGAGATCGACTGTATATAAAGGACTGTATAAATCCTGTGTATACGCAAAGAAACCGGGTTTCTATGAAGAAACCGGGTTTCTGATTCCGCGCTACACTTTGACCTACTTACCTCGTCACACAAACTCCGCCCACCACTACCCGACATTGATCGCGGCCCGCATCGAATCTACTATCATTCCGCCTCGCCGAATCTAAATTTCTAGTCCGCGAATTGTAATAATAATCTCCCGCCGGAAAGTTTCTAGTCGGGACAGCGCAGTAAGTCGAGTCTTGATTACCATCGTCAAATCTTACTCTCACCATAGAACGTCTCTCGCGACAATCAACAGACCGCAAGCCAAAATCATCTTGCAGAATCTGTGATCTGTCATATTGACCGTCATATCGATCGTCATCTCGCCTCGTGTACCAATCGTCCCGCGAATTGCGAGATCGTCTGTCGCCCCCATCAATTCCCGAAACTTCCAGCGTGTAGTTACCGCCCCTGGCAGCATCTTTTGCTAACACTAACAGTTTGTAATCGCCACTACGGGGAAGTTGATAATTAAAAGAACGGTCTTGCGTAAAAGCGACTTGTTTGTTGTTCCCGTAAAACAGCACCATGACGGGAGTAAAACCGCGACTTCTATCTGTATCTAAAAACACTTCAATGTTGTCGCCTTCCCTTGCGCTGAATGTGTATTCTTGGCCGCGTAATTCTTCCGTCGGAGAACCCGGAACCCACATATTCCGAAAACGGTAGATGGGGGAAGTGCGGCGAATTACTCCGTCGATGCGATCGTTATTCTGTATCTGTTCGCCAACTGCACTAGACGAAATGCCAGTGAGTGCCAATCCTGCAACTAGCACAGCGGCAGCAATACTGTTTAACAAGTTGTGAGTTCTCATATCAACCTCTTTGGGAAAGTTTTAAAATCTTTTTGCTGTGTTGGCAGCGACATTTCCACATCTAATCCATTTTAAATGTAATTTTGGCTATCTAGTGTTACCCTCACCCGACGGGACTATTTTGTCGCTGTAAACTCTGATCGGGCAGGATTTACGCCACCCCTCTGCATATAGCGTGAACCTAGGGGCAAACCTCCCGCGATTCGCGATCGCATAATGTCGATCGCCCAAAACCTCCGTAGATTTACTTATAGTGGTTGGAGCTTGAAAACTTTGATAGAATGAAACATCCCTGCTTAGAATTAGGTAGTGGCAATTGATGCAATTCACGATCGTGTTTTTTGCGATGCCATTAAATTTAAATCCGTTCTTCAAACTATTGTACTCGCTCTTGCCCTACCGGGAAGCAACCCTGCATCTACCATTTTCCAAAGAAGTAGTCCGCCAACGGCTTGCTGCCAAAGTTCCTACAGGTTTAATTGTTTACAAACCTATAATTTGGGGGAGGCGAATTCTTTACTTCTACCAAATCGACCTTGATGGTTATTTCCTCCGCGCGACACTTACTGGCGGAGAGTGGAGAGGGCTTTTGGTGGCGACAGGACAAATTGAAGACATTCCAGGCGGTTCGGCGTTGCCATTGAAAATCCGTCTTCCCACTATATCTATTGTCTTTTTACTGCTTTTGGGATTGGGTTGGGTTGCATTTTTTGTCACAGAAACACCCCCCTTAGAAATACTCCCATTTTTCTTGATAATTTTACTATTATCCTATGCTTTATTTGTGTATGTTTTTCGCTACAATGCAGAACGCACCTTAAATATTCTGAAATCGACAATTCTTTTACAGAACTCTGCTGAATGATTTTCATGCTATCTAAAAAGTAGTTTTTACCCGCAACTGAGAAATCCTGAATCAGCGTCTAGACTCGGCATAACTCCCATAGGTAAAGCAGCGTTAACTCCCTCGTAGCCGAAGGGCAAATCCGAGACAATGGGAATATTCAACTCCTCCAGCCGCGCCAAACCTTCGTAAATCGACTGATCGTGGTTGGAGTTTGAAAAATTTGATAAAACTGAGATGTTGCACCATCCTCAATTAGCCTTTTATGAACAGGCAAGATGCCTGTTCCACAAAATATAAATTTTCTTGTGGAACAGGCATCTTGCCTGTTGCTGACAATGATGCAAGATATCAGATAAAATGAAACAGCCCTGCTTAGAACTAGGTAGTGGCAATTGAGGCCATTCATAATTGCAATTCACGAGCGTGTTTTTTGCGATGCCATTTAATTTAAACCCGTTCTTCAAACTATTGTACTCGGTCTTGCCCTACCGGCAAGCAACCATTGATCTACCATTTCCCAAAGAAGTAGTCCGCCAACGGCTTGCTGCCAACATTTCTACAGGTTTAGTTGGGGAAACACCTACTATTTTGGGAGGGCGAGTTCCTTATCGCTACAAAATCAAGCTTGATGGTTATTCCCTGCGCGCGACTGGCCCTTACGGAAATCGGAGATGGTGTTTGGTGACGGCAGGAAAAATTCAAGACATTCCAGGCGGTTCGGTGTTGCAACTGAAGATGCGTCTTTCCACTTTCAACATTGTAGTTGTATTTGTCTCATTCCTGTCTTTGGGATGGTTCTGGGGGGGGATTTATTTTATCAAAAAAATCCCCTTAGAAACACTTCCAATTATCCTAATCCAAACCCTATTTATGTATACAGTCCTTGTGTATGTTTTCCGATACGAAGCAGAACGCACATTAGAGGTTCTCAAAGCAGCAATTGTTTCACAAAAATCTGGTTAATGATTTTTATGATAAATTACGCACGGGCAGTCAGAAACCGGGTTTTTTCCTGAGAAGACGTGTTACAGCCCGCACAAAAGGGCAAAAAACCCGGTTTATTTGGTATCTATGGGTGTAGGATTATTGAGGCTATCTAAAAAGTGCTTTTTACCCGCAACTGAGCAATCCCGAATCAGCGTCGAGACTCGCCATAATTCCCATAGGTAAAGCAGCGTTAACTCCCTCGTGCCCGAAGGGCAAATCCGAGACAATCGGAATATTCAAGTCGCCCAGCCGATCGCGCAAGACTTCTTCAATGCTAAAACTGGGAATACTCGGCTCAATCTCGCAGCGGCTGAAGCGCCCCAAAGCAATGCCCCGCACCCCAGCGAAAGCCCCCGCCATCCGCCACAAAGTCAACATTCGATCGACCCTGTAAGGAGCCTCCGAAACATCCTCAAATGCGAGAATAACCCCGGTCAAATCCGGTTGATACGGGGTTCCGAGCAAGTGAGAAGCCACCGTCAGATTCGCAGGAAACAGCCGCCCGGTGGCTTTTCCGCTGCCCCATCCTTTACCTTGCAAAGATTGTAAGGGACGACCTTCTATGCAGTCAAAAAGTCGATCGACAGACCAATCCGGTTCATCCGCCAAAGTAGTCAGCATCGGCCCGTGAACACCCCAAATCCCCAATTTGTCGTGATTCCACAGCAAAGCAGTAATGTCGGAAAAGCCGATTAACCATTTCGGTGAATGGGAATCAGGAGTTGGAAATTGGGAATTTTCCGCCTTTCCCACATTTCCTTTTTCCAAAAGTCGAGTGCTGCCGAAACCGCCTCGAACACAGAGAATACCGCGACAATCCGAGTCATTGAGGGCATCTGCGAGCTGTCGAACGCGGTTTTCATCGGAACCGGCCAAATAGCCCCAGCGATCGTCAAAACCCGGTGTTAATTCCAGTCGATAGCCGCGAGATTTCCAAATTTCTACACCCTTTTCAAAGTTGGTTGATTCTCGCAAAGTGCCACTAGGGGCAATTACTTTGAGCAAATCTCCTGGTTGTAGAAATTTTAGGTCAGTCATTTGTTATTTGTTATTTGTTATTTGTTATTTGTTATTTGTTATTTGTTTGAGCGTGTTTGGTGAATCGATCGTAATTCGGTACGGGCGGGTTTTACCAACCATCAACTATTCAAACAAACCATCTCAAAAACCCGCCTCAAACCCAGCGACTATCGACATCAACATTACCCACATTTACATATTTATTTGCGTGGGGGCGGGTTTTCTAGATTGTCTGTTTCATGCGGAAATTTTCTGTGAAACCCGCCCCTACGGGATATGGTTAATTATTGATTTAGGAGTGAGTTTTTCAGATTGTGTGTTAATGATTGCTACGGCAAAGTCAGAATTTCCACCCCAGAATCAGTCACAGCTAGCGTGTGCTCGAATTGAGCCGAAAGCTTTCCATCTTTCGTGATCGCAGTCCAACCGTCTCCCAAAATTTCCACTTCCCAAGTACCCTCATTAATCATCGGCTCGATCGTAAAAACCATGCCTTGTCTGATCTTTTTTCCTGTGCCCCGCTTGCCGTAATGCAAAATTTCTGGTTCAGTGTGAAAGACGCGGTGAACGCCGTGTCCCGCAAAATTTCGCACTACCGAAAAACCCTGTGCTTCCGCATATTCTTGAATCGCTGCACCGATGTCACCGGTACGAGCACCAGGTTTGACTTCCGCAATTCCTCTTCTTAAACATTCCTCGGTTACTTCAACTAACTTTTTCGCTACCGGTGAAGGTTTCCCGACAAAAAAAGTCTTGGAAGTATCGCCGTGATAGCCGTCAACTAAAGGCGTTACATCAATATTAATAATGTCACCTTCTTTAAGAATTTGTTTCGCATTGGGGATGCCGTGACAGACTACTTCATTGACGCTTGCACACAGAGATTTTGGAAATCCTTTATAGCCTAGCGGAGCGCTTTTTGCTCCATGTGCCAAAGTCCAGCGTTCGGCTTCGTCGTTAATTTCGAGAGTGCTTACACCAGGTTTAACCATTGGTTCGAGATGCAGCAGAAGTTCGGCAGCTAAACGGCCTGCTTGACGCATTTTTGCGATTTCTCTACTGGATAAAAGCACTAAACGTTCGGTTGCCATAGTTTTTTTCTGTTTTCTTTTTTTCTGGTCGCTTAAGAGTTTATTTAACTCAATTTGAGAATAGATTTGAACCAGTGTTCACAACGATCGCCCAAAGCTGCTAAAGAATATTCTACCTCTGCTTGTCGCCGGCAAGCGCTGCGGTCAATTTGGTCTAAGCGGGCGATCGCACCTACCAAGCCATTTACACTATCAGGCTCCACTAAAAAGCCCGTCAGTCCGTCTCTAACAATTTCCGCCGGCCCCCCGCGCTCGTAAGCAATCACGGGCACACCGCACGCTAAAGCCTCGATCGCGACATTTCCGAAAGCTTCCACCCAACGTGGTGTCATCAACAATGCTTGGCACTGACGGACTTGCTCTTGCATTTGGGTTGTTGTCAAAAACCCTAAGTATTCTACCGGAGCATCCGGGTAATCTGCACAAATTTTTTGCCAATAATCCTCATCTTGCATTTTGCCCATAATTTTCAGGGAAATGCCTGTAATTTTCGCTGCTGCTACTGCATCTTCTAAGCCTTTTTCCGGGGCGATGCGGCCTAGCCAAGCTAATTTAGACTGCGGTTGGTCGCAAAATTCGTACAGGGATAAATCTATGCCATTTCCCAACAACTGACATTCATCGGCAAAGGCGAATGTTTTGGCTTGAGAAGCGGTGTGAACTCCGATCGTACCAGGAAACTGGACGGCGGTTTGTCCGGCAATGCGATCGAGGGCGGCGGAAAGGGAGCCCATGCTGATCAAATGTGCGATCGGAGTCCTAAAAAATGGTGTCAAATAAAACGGCAGCCAATCGTAGGCAAAATTAACAATGACATCCCATTCATCCTGAACTTGGCGAGCATATTCCCACATATTCGCCAGCACAGAATCTGCGGGCATCACAATAGGATCATTGTAATTTTGTGTTTGGGCGGTTACTTGCAAATCACCAGTTATTTCGATTACAGAAATTGATTCTAAGACTGAACCTATCGGCGCTACAACTGCTATTTTATGACCGCGACTCTGTAATTCTTTAGCGATGTTAAGGACTGTAAGTTCGACTCCGCCGCCCAACCCCGAACCGAGTTGACCGACCGAAGTTGACAGAAACAATAGTTTTAAAGGGTTATTAGTCATTAGTCATTAGTCATTAGTCATTAGTCATTAGTCATTAGTCATTAGTCATTAGTCATTAATCAGCCTTCACTAATTTTAACATAATCTAAAGTATAAATTCTCCGATCTCAAATCTCAATTTTAAAATAACTTGAAAATTGCTACATTTATTAATCCATCCCAGAACGCGGACGGAGGCGGTTCAACTGATTGATTGCCCAGCGAGCAGTTTCTTGAACTTCTGGATCTGGATCGTCCGTCGCACGGTGCAACAAGTAACTGATTTGATTCACCAATTCGTAAATCCGCGTCAAGTCGCGAATTGCATTTTTACGCACTTCGGGATTTTCATTTTGCAGCGAAATTGACCACGCATTATTCATGGGTTTGAGCGTGCGAATGCCAATTTCCGAGAGACTTGCCAAAATTAAACTGTACTGCTTGGAGTCGGAATTTGCTAGCAAATCGAGCAACGGCTCAACTGCTCTGGAATCTCCCCGCTGGCCTAGTTCCCAAATTGCTTTACCCCTCTTAGCCGGATTTAGGTGCTGCAAATCTTCAATCAGTGCTTCAATAATATCAACTTTAGGTCTACCATCCGTTTCGGGAAGGGCAATACCTTTCTTCTTCGCTAGGGCATCGGTTTGATTAGTTGTTTCGGGAATGTTGAAACCTGTGTTGCTGTATCCGTTGCTGTGAGTTTCCAAGGGCGAGGTGTCGGAATTAATTCGATCGCCCTCGACTGCAGCATTATCGGATTCTGGTTCCCCTGATTCCCTGGTAAAAGGTTGATCGTTGCTCTCGATACTGTAGCCTTTTGGCAAACCAAAAGGGTAGGGCAAGGCTGACAGCGATTGTCCCCCAGAAGAAGTCTCTTGCGGTCTACTTTGGTGCGAGTTTGTAGGATAATCGGTATTAGTAAATGGAGAGTTTCTTTGGTTGTGGCGCTCAAATCTTCCCCGTCTTCGCTTAGAATAATTTGACTCGTCACTGCTAACTAATTTGAGCATGATAAATACTGCCGCTGCCGTGACGACAACTGCTGCCAAACCCAACATTAAGAACCCCCGCTGACGAGACAAAATGACGATCAAATTGGATACCGATTTCGGGATCTTAGAATTAGATTTGGACGTTTTGGACGGCTGAGATTTGTTTTTATCGGGCGCTGGAGACGGTTTTGGACGCTTGGAATCCTGGCGATCGTCCGGGGGAGAGTTCGCCTGAGCAATTTCTTGGGAAACAGCACGCGCAGAGGCATTGAGTACCTGTTGCCCTCCGTCGGCACTTGGACTGAACGCAACGCCCAGACAGGCAATGCAGGTGAACAAACATACAGAGGAGCGGTAATGCGCCATAAGACTCAATCCGGGTTTTGAGAGGCAACGCCGCATGACGAGCTTTAGTTTAACCTTGAGTTAGCTCGATCCTAGCTGCTATGGGCTTAACTAACTCACAAATAGCACCAGACTAGCGAAAAACCCTGGTTTGAGAGGGCACCGAGCCAGATCTTATAAGCACAATTGTGTCATTGACGTGCAACTCCTTTAAATAATTAGTTTAAAACGAACAACTACATCGGCGGCCACGACTTTAGCAGGGGCATCCCGAAAGTTGATTGCAGCTAATCTCACCTACGTGCAATGTGCAGTGCAGGCCCCGCAGCGCAGCACTGGGGGGGCGCTAGCAGACGATTGGGGCTAGCTGTCGATTTCTTACTAATAGCGTGGCATGACCAAAAGTTTAACAAGCTTCCGAGCCTGCAGGTCGATCGTTTTTGTGTGCATTTGGGGGGAAGTGCGACAGGCGCATTGGCACTGGTAACGAGAAACCCGGTTTTTTCGTTAATTCTTCCCTGCTAAACCGCATATTTTCCGTACATTCCAGTACGCACTCTCGACGCTCACAAACCAGTTTTATTTACCAAAAATGCTGTAAGAAAGAGAGCGCTGATTTGACCGATGTTAAGTTGAAGGGGGCAATTATCCCGGATAGAAGTGTTTGGGCGATCGGCTAAGATAACCGTTAGGAAATATTGTAGTCAGCTAGCAAGCGCCAAAAATCATACTATCTTGTAAAAGTAGGGTCGGATTTAGTTAGGATCTATAGTGAGAGCGAGTAGACCCTTTCACGCACCCGCCCTCTCCCCACGTTCTATTTATTTGTACCCACTTAGTTAAGTTAAATCAATCGGTATTTAATGCTGTGCCGCCAAATTTGATATAAGATCGAGCTAAATTTCTAGTGTGAGAGTAGAGGCGTTTGTGAGCCAACAAGATATTTTAAATTTAGCAAAAGAAGGCGATGCCAGGGCGATCGCATTTCTGATCGGCCAAGCACTCCAAAGCTTCGGCGTCACGGCTAAAGCCAGCCGGGAAAATGACACCCTGCACCTGCTGCTGGAAGCAGAACATTTACCCGCAGAAGAAGCCTGTCTCCGAGTCGCAGTCAAAGGGTTGCAGCGGCTGCAACCAAATAACCTTTACTCAGTGACAGTTTACGGGCGGCGCGGCGGCGAGCAATTGCCCGCTTGGACTCAGACGGTAGAATTAAAAAAACGCTTGACTTCCGCACCCGTGAGTCCGTTAGTTGCCGTGAATGCAGCAGTAGCTGCGAGTGCAGCAGTAGCTGCGAGTGTAGCTGCTTCTCCCATTCCTGTGACTTTGCCCAAGCTAGAAAAAACTCAAAATGTCACAACGGCGCCCCCTCAAACACCAGAAAAATCTCCGCCCCAACCCCCTAAAATCCCAACTCCAAAACCCCCAAACCAAAGGCAGCAAAAGCCATCACCGCAGCCAGAATTAGCAGGCACTAAAACTAAAAAATCAGGGCTGTCAGTCGGTGCTTTGAGTCTAATTCTCGTACCGATATCCGGCCTTGTACTGGCTTCTCAACTTTACAAATCCTCACCCACCGCTACTAATAACCCTCCAACCTCAAAGCCTGCGGTACAAGAAGTGAGTTCGACACCAGCGCCAGCAGCCGCAGCCAAACCCCTTCCAGCTCCAAAACAGCCCTCCCCTGCTGCCAAAAAACCTGCCATTGTGCCTGCCACTGTCAGCATTAAAGCAGTTGGCGACATGATCCCCGGCACAAATTATCCCTACAACAAACTGCCGGCAAAAAAAGAGATGTTATTAGAGTCGGTAAAACCGTACCTCAAAGGAGCTGATATTCTGTTTGGCAATTTTGAAAGCACGATGACCGATTATCCTTACAGTTCCAAAGCCGGTGGCGGACGAATGCTGTTTGCCTTTCGGACGCCTCCGAGTTATGCCAAAATTTTCAAAGATGTTGGTTTTGATATTTTGAATATTGCCAACAATCACTCTTACGATTTTAACGAGCAAGGATTTAAGGACACGATTAAAAACATCGACAGCAACGGCATGAAGGCTGTTGGTAAAAGAGATCAAATAGTTTATCAAAATGTCAAGGGTGTGAATTTTGCCTTTATCGGTTTCAGCAACTACGGCGACGTTCACAATTCCTTGTTGGAACTGAAAGCGGGAGCAGAAGTTGTCAAAAAAGCCAAGCAAAACGCTGATATTGTAGTGATATCAGTTCATGCTGGATCTGAAGGAACGGGCGCTCTGAATGTGAGAAATAAAACTGAGTTCTTTTACGGAGAAAACCGGGGAAATATGGTTTTGTTTTCGCGGACGATGATTGATGCGGGAGCGGATTTGATTTTGGGACATGGCCCGCACGTCCCGCGAGCGATGGAACTTTATAAAGGGAAATTGATTGCTTATTCCCTGGGCAATTTTTTGGGTTATCGCACTTTGTCCACAGCAGGAGCACTCGGTCAATCTCTAATTTTGGATGTGAAAATGACTCCGCAAGGGGATTTTGTTTCTGGTAAGATTATCCCCGTCCAACTTGACGGGCGAGGTGTTCCGGCTGTTGATAACAAATTTAGAACTGTGGGGTTGATTAACCGTTTGACAAAGAGCGATTTTCCCAATAGCGGTTTGATAATTGATGACAAGGGGCAAATTTTGAAAAAGAGTAAGTAGTTATTGGGAATTGGGAATTTTCACTGGTTCCCAGGCAGAGCCTGGGAACCGATATCCAGAGGCTCTGCCTCGAAAAGCGATGGGAAAATTGGAGGCTGAGCCTCCGGATCTGCGTTACCAGGCAGAGCCTGGGAACAAGTAATAATCAATCACCCATTACAACTGATTAGCGATCGATCATCGTTTTCAAAGCTTCTTTCATTTCGTCTGCAGTCGTCGTTGCCGTACCGAATTGACGCACGACAATACTAGCAGCCAAATTGCCCAAAACTGCCGCTTCCCAACCCGATGCACCGACGCACAAAGCTAAAGTCATTGCTGCTACAACTGTATCTCCAGCACCGGTTACGTCGAATACATCAGTCTTGTTAAAAGGGGGAATGTCCCAACTTTGAATGGCAAATTCCCCCTTTTCACAAATGGATGTTGGAGGGGGTGAATTTTTGATTTCTTCGCCGTTCGCCCTTTGAAACAAAGTCATCCCTTCTTCGCCGCGAGTAATCAGGATTTTTTGAGCTTGAGTTAAGTTCAACAAATCGCGTCCTGCTTGCATTAAAGTTTGAGGGTTTTTGATTGCATATCCCACTGCTTGCTCGGCTTCTGGCAAGTTCGGGGTAAATAACATTGCTCCAGAATATCGCTGCAAATTTGTTTGACAGTCTACAATTGTTTTGCCGGGAACCACTGCCGATTCGATCGCCAAATTTGTCAAAACTCCGTCGCCGTAGTCGGAACAAACCACTGCATCTACTGTCGGTATTTGCTGCCGGATGTAGTCTGCCAATTGCAACTGCAAATCTAAATCCGGCAACTCGTCCGATTTGCGATCGACTCGGACAATTTGCTGAGTCACCGACTGCCGCGCGTGCCCGGAAATTCGAGTTTTGGTGACAGTTGGACGCTGCGAATCGATTAAAATCCCACCCGTATCAATTCCCGCCGCCTCAAAAATACCGCACAAAGCCTTTCCCTGGTCGTCTTTTCCCACCAAACCAGCAACTTTTACTTTGCCTCCCAGTTTGGCTAAATTATAGACAGCATTTGCGCCACCTCCTGGTACTTGCTGAGTATTTTCGTAGCGCAAAATCAACACAGGTGCTTCGCGGGAAATTCGCTCTACTTGTCCGGTAAGAAACTCGTCCAAGGTCAAATCTCCGATCGCTAATACCTGCGCTTGATCGAAGCAGTCTAATCTTTTCAATAATTGCTCTGTTGAGGCACGCAGTTGAGGCAAAAAATCGGAATAGTCGTTAGTCATTAACCAAAAAAATGAGACTGAGGAGTTGATAATTGAGTGTGGAACGAGCGGGAATTAAAAATCCTAATATAAATTAATAATTAATTTCCTCCCTTGTTTTATTTTTAACTTTTAATTGATTTTCTCACTGGGATTTTGATAAACCAGTTGCAGGCTATTGGCGATCGCACTCGCTCAAACAATTTGGCAAAAAAATGCGGATAAAATCGCCGCCCTTGAGACTCAACTGAAAGTTTCACGGTGTGGAAGTTTCCTTCTACATAAGTGCCTTCAAAAAACAGCAGAATTATTTCAATTTCTGCTTGATGATCGTAATCACCTGAGTCATTTGTTTTTTGAGTGCATCAATTTCCGCTTGCATTTTCGCCATTTTCACAGTCATCGCCTGAATTTCGGCGGCGCCCGCTCCAGAGCTGGGTGCAGCGGCGGCGGCTGGGGCTTCCGGCACTGGTTTCTTTTTGGCCAGTACCATCGCCGATTTGATTGCCTCGGTTAGCTGCTTCTTCTCAAACGGTTTAGCGATGAATGCAAAAAAATGCTTCTCAAAGGGTTTCGGAATTTTTTCCATCACCTCTT
Source organism: Microcoleus sp. K1-B1 (assembly GCF_036704705.1). Lineage (NCBI taxonomy): Bacteria > Bacillati > Cyanobacteriota > Cyanophyceae > Oscillatoriales > Microcoleaceae > Microcoleus > Microcoleus sp. K1-B1. The sequence continues at coordinate 18,020 of NZ_JAUBSH010000013.1, forward strand.
CTTCGCGGCCCGACATGATCACCAAAGGTATCTTAGAAAGCTCAGGATGGGCTTGCACTTTTTGATACACTTCCCAACCGCTGACTTTGGGCAGTAGGAAATCTAACATAATTAGATTTGGCCGGGCTTGACGGATCAGTTTGAGTCCCTCTTCGCCGTCTTTTGCTTCTAGAACTTCAAAGTTACCCTGCGGCAACATCTCTCGGACTCGGACGCGGATGACTTTACTGTCATCGATTACCAAGATTTTTTGACCAGCCACGACTGACTCCTTCAGTAATGAATGAGTGATGATTTGCAACCTTCAGTATATCCCTAACAGAATTCTACCCATAATTCTGGGCGAGTTTAGTTTTGTTGCACGTCGGCGCGATTCTGATTTAGGGTGATACTCCTACAAGTTCAGGGGCTTTGATTTCGGATACGATCGAAGGAATTAACTCAATCGCCACTTAATTTTATGTCGCCCCAAACTCCTAAAACTCCTACTGTCAAAGCAGTTGCCGCCCAAATGCGGGGTGAAATCGAGGCGATGCCGGAGTGGTTGCGTAGGCCCGTTGGCAAAGCTAGCGAACTTTCCGAAGTGCAGAAAATTATCAAACAGCGGCAAATTCACACGATTTGTGAGGAGGGGAGATGTCCCAACCGGGGCGAGTGCTACGCGCAAAAAACGGCGACTTTTTTGTTGATGGGGCCGACTTGCACCCGCGCTTGTGCTTTTTGTCAAGTAGATAAAGGTCATTCTCCGATGCCCCTCGACCCGGAGGAACCGCAAAAGGTGGCCGAGGCTGTGCAGTTGTTGGGTTTGCGCTATGCGGTGCTGACTTCGGTGGCGAGGGATGATTTGCCGGATGGGGGTGCGGGTTGGTTTGCCAGGACGATCGCCCAAATTCGCCTTCTGAACCCGCATACTGAAGTTGAGGTACTGACGCCGGATTTTTGGGGGGGAATGGGGAGGAGTTCAGAGGGGGAGAATTCCGGCCTCGATGAGTTGCAGCGCCAGCGGATTCGCACGGTGGTGGAGGCTAAACCCGCTTGTTACAACCACAATATTGAGACGGTGCGTCGGTTGCAAGGGCCGGTACGGAGGGGGGCCAAGTACGATCGCTCGATCGACGTTCTGCGTATTGTTAAGCAATATGACCCAACTATTCCCACCAAATCGGGTTTGATGTTGGGGCACGGGGAAACCGAAGCCGAGATAGTCGAAGCGATGATTGATTTGCGGGACGCCAAGTGCGATCGGCTCACTCTCGGTCAATACATGAGACCATCTCTAGAGCACCTCCCAGTGCGTAAATACTGGACGCCGGCCGAATTTGACCGTTTCGGGTCGATCGCGCGGGAGATGGGGTTTGAGCGCGTGCGATCGGGGCCCCTCGTCCGAAGTTCCTACCACGCCGGAGAGAGCGATTGAAACTAATTTGAATTCAACTCGGCATAAACTCCTTGTTACAAAAAATAACTCTAGAGGATTGTGCATAAGTGCGACGCTCTCTGCTATTTGTAAATAGAGTGACATTATCAATTAGGAGCTTTACCTATGCCAGAGATAGCGAAGAACCAATTAAAATCCGACTCCGTGATGAAAACGGGCAAATTCCCTTACCCATTTCGCGCAGGCTGGTTTCTGTTGCTGTTAGCAATCAATTTTGTGGTTGCAGCCTTTTATTTCCATATCATTGAATAGTTCTGCAAGTTAACTTTTAGCAGACCCTGCTTTTCTCGACCTCAACGTCGGAGAGTGGGAGAGAAGGAGAGGGGGAGAGTTTTGAGTTTTGAGTTGGCGAGAATATGACTTCATCCTTCTAACTAATGACTACTGACTTCTTCCCTCTTCCCTTGAACCTCTTCCTTCTGACTAATGACTAATGACCAATGACCAATGACCAATGACTAATGACTGATGACTAATGACTTCTCTATCGATTTCTCGACGCTTCTAGCTTTGACAAGCGTTCTTGAATTTTAATAACATCTTGCTTAGTTTCAATTGCCAAAGTTGCTAAATTGTCAAACATCGGGTCTCCCGACAGCGTTCTAGGATTGGTGCGACCAGAACCTGAAGGGGAAGGAGACTGAGGCCGGTTAATTCTAGAACCTTGGTTCTGCAAACTGTAGATTTGTCCCCTAAGTTCAGAAATTTGCCTTTCTAATTGAGTAATGCGAAACTCTAATTGACTTGTGGATTGAGCGGGCGTAAAAATTGGTGCTACAGCAATTGCTAAGGCACAAGCCAGACACAAAAAACAGATTTTTAGGGCGCGATGGCGATTTTTTTTCGGCATAGCTTTAATAATTTAAATTATACCTGTTCTACGATAACAAATCGCCGATATTTTTGGTCTCTATCAGAAGTAGGTCTTATGACAACTAGGAACGTAGCTATTTTAATGTTCGATGATGTCGAGGTACTGGACTTTGCAGGCCCTTTTGAAGTGTTTTCGGTGACATCAGAATTAAGTAAGGGCGAGCGACCTTTTGCAGTCTCTACCGTAGCCGAACATCCCGGTGCTGTCAACGCCCGTAATGGTTTGAGTGTAAATCCCAACTGCACCATTTCCGATTGTCCGCCACCGGATATTTTAATTGTACCGGGAGGACAAGGTACGAGAAAGTTAATCGATAATTCAGCAGTTATTAATTGGATAAAAAATTCTGCGCCAACAGCAGAATTAGTGCTTTCTGTCTGTACGGGTTCGCTGCTTTTGGCAAAAGCTGGTTTGTTGGAAGGTTTGGAAGCAACTACCCACCATCAGGCATTGGGTTTATTGAAAAAATTAGCGCCCAACACAACTATTATCGAAAATCAGCGATTTGTAGATAACGGCAAAATCATCACTTCAGGGGGAATTGCTGCGGGAATTGATATGTCTTTGCACGTTGTCGGCAAACTTTTGGGAACAGCACAAGCCGAACAAACAGCAGAGTACATGGAATATAAAATTGGTAATTGGTAATTAAAAATCTAGTTAATTGCACATTTTATTTGTACGAACACGGCATGAACCCTTAGTGTCAATTTAAGTTTCAAATCCTTTGTATTTCTCGTTTATTGCCGAAATTTGATCCCCCTAAATCCCCCTTAAGAAGGGGGACTTTGACGCTCTTGTTCCCCCTTTCTTAATGGGGTTAGGGGGGAGCGAGAGACTTATTATATGGACAAAAGACTGGTAAATTTGGACGTTAACTTAACACCAATGGGCATTTCCCTGTCCATACCCCTAGCTAATCAAGCATCTTCGCCCCAAACTTTTAGTTGTAAATAGACTAATAGCAAAGCTACAGCCATCAGGAAAGTTGCCGCCGCGGCTGCATAGCCAAAATCAAATTGCGAAAAAGCTTGCTCGTAAATATAATAAACTAGCAAATTAGTAGAGTTCAAAGGGCCGCCGCCGGTGATGACGTAAACTTGCTCGAAACTCCGCAGAGTAAAAATAGCAGTAGTCACGGTAGCAAATACTAAAGTCGGTCGCAAACCGGGTAAAGTGATGTACAAAAATTGCTGCCAAGCATTAGCTCCATCCAATTCTGCGGCTTCGTAACGATTTACCGGAATTGCTTGCAATCCTGCTAAAAATACTACCATATTAAAGCCTAATTGTTTCCAAACACTGAGCAGAATTATCACAGGCATTGCCCAAACTGTGCTACTCAGCCAAGGAATTGGATTTAAGCCGATCGCACTTAGGGCATTATTCACCGGGCCTTCGGTTTGAAACAACCACCGCCAACCCAAGCCCACTGCAACTAAAGAGGTAATCGAAGGAATAAAATAAGCCGTGCGGAGAGCCCCTCGCCAAGCAAACGAACGATTTAGCAAAACTGCCAAACCCAAAGGAATTACTAAACTGGGAATGACTGTTGCAATAGTAAAATAGAGGGTATTTTGGAGAATTTGCCAGAAATCCGGGTTTGTGACTAGACGCCAGTAGTTGTTGAAGCCAATCCAACGCACTCCCGACTGGGTAAAGCTGCCGCTGGTAAAGCTGAGGTAAAATAAATAGGCGATCGGCCAAATCAAAAAAGTACCCAGAAACAGCAAAGCTGGGGCCAGGAAAGTCCAAGCTGCGATCGAATCATTATCCAACCAGTTAAAACGCCCAAATTTAATCCGAACCATTGGCTTGTAAATTTTAGCTTTTAGTTTTAAATGGTATCACAATATAGGTCAATGTCAAAATGAACCTTCTCGATATATTAGCTCATTTACCCACTATAGAAACTGAAAGGCTCCTGCTCCGAAAAATTACTTTAAACGATGCCAGCGATATGTATGAGTATGCCTCAAATCCCGAAGTATCACAATACACAATGTGGTCAACTCACACCTCGCTCGAAGATACTAAATACTTTCTCAGGTCACTTACTAAAATGTACAAAAGACGAGAGCTGGTAGATTGGGGAATTGTCCATAAAGCCGAGAAAAAGTTTATCGGAACTTGCGGATTTGTGGAATGGAGCATGACGCACAGCCGCGCGGAAATTGGCTACGCACTTTCTAGGAGGTATTGGGGAGAAGGATACATGAGCGAGGCTGTTAATGCAGTTATTGAATTCGGCTTTCGGGAGATGTTGCTGAATCGAATTATGGCTCGATGTGAAGTTAACAATATTGCTTCGGCTCGGGTGATGGAAAAAGTGGGGATGCAATTGGAAGGGGTATTGCGACAGCACCTATTTGTGAAAGACAGATATTGGGATCTAAAACTTTATTCGATTCTCAGGGAAGAGTTTTTTGAGAATATTGTAGAATAGGGTTGAATCAGTAGGTCAATCGATTTTAGATTTTAGATTTTAGATTTTAGATTTTAGAATTGAAGCATTGACCCCACGGATAAATTCGGGGGGCAAGTTTCATCGGATACAGGTTTTTTATTTCTCCACGGATGAATCCGGGGGCTTGTATGCTGGATGTTTTCGGTCAGCGCAAAAAAATAATATACTTAGGACTTAGGCAATATCTCCATGTAGAGTGCGCCGAAGCACACCTTACCCTTTACCTGTATTGTAGAAGACGAGTGAATAGTTTTTATCTTTATGACCAAGAATTTCTTGATGGTACAAGCCCCCGGATTTATCCGTGGAATCAATCCAAAATCTAAAATCTAAAATCCTCACGCCCCCGAATTTATCCGTGGGGTCAATCCAAAATCTAAAATCTAAAATCTAAAATCGAATGACCGCTACTCCAGTATCTGTTAATTCCAATGCCTGCCTGATTTCTCCTGAGATTGGCAAAAGTGTGCTCGCTGCGGCTCATCCTCCATTAAAATTAGGAGTTTTAGCATCAGGAAGCGGCAGCAACTTCGAGGTAATTGCCCAAGCCATTCAAAACCAACAACTCAACGCTCAAATCCCCGTATTAATTTACAACAACCCCGAAGCCAAAGCCGCAGCCAGAGCCGAAAAATACGGCATTCCCTCAATTCTGCTCAATCACCGCGACTGCAAAAGCCGCGAAGAATTAGATACAAAAATTGTCAAAACTTTTCAAGAGTATGATATAGAATGGGTAGTGATGGCGGGTTGGATGCGAATTGTTACCAAAGTTTTGCTTGATGCTTTTCCCGATCGCGTTATTAACATTCACCCCAGCTTACTGCCGAGTTTCCCAGGAATTCGCGCTGTCGAGCAAGCACTGGCCGCTAAGGTTAAAATAACCGGATGTACGGTGCATATCGCCCGTTTAGAAGTAGACAGCGGGCCGATTTTAATGCAGGCTGCTGTGCCTGTATTGCCTGATGATACCGCAGAAACGCTGCACGCTCGAATTCAGGTGCAAGAGCACAAGATTATGCTCGGTGCGATCGCACTTATTGCTGAATCTAATCAAAAAGATTGTGACTAAAAACCTTACCAGTGCTGCATCTTCCCCGGAATTGCCCGTCAGCGAATCACCCGAAACAGGCCCGCCGCTGATAGACTCCAATCGCCTGAAATTAATTCTCAAAGAAAGGCTCAAAAAGAACATCGGCATCAAGGGAGAATTCTATCTGCCTTGCTTGCCATCGATGCTAGACGACTATCTTAAATTACTGTCAGACTTCTTAAACATTCTCGGACAAAACATCGACGCTGCCCAAGCCGAAAACTTGCGAACATTAATCGCCAACGCCTTAGCAGAAGGATTCAAAAATTCCCCCCACGCTAATCTAATAGTCTCATACTTTCCCGCCAATTCCCAAACCGGTTTAGCCGGCGGCATTACTCTGAATACCAAGATTCAAATCGAATCAATGACCCAGAAATATCATAGCTGGCCGGATATTCGCCCCGAACCTTTATTCGGCAGCCATCCCGATGCCAAAGTCATCGCCATTGCCGCCGAATTAGGCGAACCGGGAAAAGCACCTATTTTAGATGTCGGTGCGGGCCCAGGGCGCAATAGTTTGCCTTTAGCAAGGTTAGGTCATTCCGTGGATGCGATCGAACTAACACCGATATTTGCCGAGAAACTATCAGCAGCAGCCACCGCCGAAAACTTGCCGATAAATGTCACCCAAGGCGACGTTTTAGACCCCTTATTGAGGATGAAAACTTATCGCTACAAATTAGCCATTGCTACCGAAGTTCTCTCTCATTTCCGCTACCCCGAACAAATTCGTTTGTTCCTAGGCAAAATGTCCGATGCTGTTTTAAGCGGCGGGTTTATTTTATTCAGTGCTTTCTTAGCAGTAGATGGGTACGAACCCGATGAGATGGCAAAACAAATGTCTGAATTGTGTTGGTCTTATCTGATTACCAGAGAAGAATTGCAAGCAGCAATAGAGGGTTTGCCGTTAGAAATTATTTCTGATGAATCGGTGATTGAATACGAACAAAAACATTTGCCTGATTCGGCGTGGCCGCCGACACCTTGGTTTGTCAGTTGGGCTAGCGGGCGCGATTTATTTTCGGTGCAACAAACACCGCCGTTAGAGTTGCGGTGGATACTTGTTAAACGCCTGTAAAGAGTTAGTAAGCTGCTACACATTTAAATTGAATCGAGAGACGGGCAGGATGCCCGTTCCACAATAATTGTAGAAAAATTGACTGTCAAATTAGGTTCACAACAGCTTATGGTGCGTCACAATGTAGTTTATCGATAATTGATAAAATAACGCTGTCTAACTCACATCTTGCACCATTCTTAAGAACAGGCAAGATGCCTGTTCCACAAAGATGGAGTTTTCTTCTTGTGGGGAGTAGGGGTGGGGCATCCTGCCCGCCCGCAAAAGGCTAATTGAGAATGGTGCAACATCTCATATCTAACGCACCCTACAACAAATTTTAGCGGTTAAAAATCTAATCCTAAACCTCGGATGCCCGCAATTGTCCGCAGGCGGCATCTGCTTCTAAGCCGCGAGAATACCGCACGCTAACTGCAATTTTCTTTTCCTTCAAAGTCGCAACGAAACTGTTAATTCGATTGGGAGTCGGTCGCTTATATTCAGCTTCCTGAATCGGATTGTAAGGAATCAAATTGACGTGACACTGAAAGCCGCGCAAATGAGTTGCTAACTCGGCTGCGTGTTCTGGCAAGTCATTCACACCTGCTAAAAGTACGTATTCAAAACTCAATCTGCGCCCAGTCGATCGCACATATTCCCGACATTCTGCGATTAACTCACCCAAAGGATAAGGGCGGGCGCTAGGAATTAACTCTTCGCGCAATCTTTGATTAGAAGCGTGGAGGCTGACGGCGAGGGTAACTTGCAGTTGATGTTCGGCTAGTTGGCTGATGCGATTGCGAATTCCTACTGTGGAAATGGTGATATTTCGCTGTCCAATTCCTACATCTTGATTCAAACACTTGACAGCAGCTACAACATTATCGAAATTCAGCAGGGGTTCGCCCATACCCATAAATACGATGTGGCTGACTCGGCGGCCAAAATCTTGCTGTACAGTCAAAACTTGATCGACGATTTCGTTTACTTCTAAATTGCGCTTGAAACCGCCTTTCCCGGTAGCGCAAAAGTCGCAGCCCATCGCGCAGCCAACTTGGGCTGAGACGCACACAGTCAGCCGTTTATCGGTGGGAATGCCGACTGTTTCAATGATTTGACCGTCTGCCAATTTTAAGAGATACTTTACCGTGGCGTCTGGTGCGACCGATCGATAGTGAATGGTCGATCGCCCGATCGGGATTTTAGCAACAGTCTCGCGCCACTGTTTCGAGAATACAGAAATGTCAGAGATCGATCGCGCACCTTTCTCATAAATCCACTGGTACAACTGCTTTCCGCGATAAGCTGGTTGTCCCTGCTGCTGCACCCACTCCGTTAACTCAGCTAAACTCGCCCCCAGCAAGGGCGGAATTTTACCCGACTCAACAGCCAAAGCAGCAGTCTTGCGAGACTGATTCGCACCCCTGGAATTACCAGAAGAGTACACCTGAGAAACGGAAGTAGGAGACATAGGTCATTAGAAAATTTAAAGCTACCCTCTATATTAAAACTTATCGACCAAAGCGGCCGTTAATCCTCAAAAAGGTGAACTCTCGATCCCCCTAAATCCCCCTTAAGAAGGGGAGTAGGGGTTGACTTTGAGAATAATCCGGTTCCCCCCTAAAAAAGGGGGGTTAGGGGGCATCTTATTGTGGACTCACAAAGAAAACTCCAGACATCAATGTCCGCAACAAAGTTAATATTTGGCAAATTTTCACAAAAATTGCGTGTAAATGACCGCCGCCACCTAAAATAAACTCTGGAGTTTGTTAAAGGGTATGCAAATTTGACAGCTTTCCAACACAATTAATGCAACTTTTATGGTGCTAAATATTCTTGCGCTGCCCTTAGCGTTTCAATTTACATCGCCGGGCCCGATTATCTTTCAACTTGGCCCCGTAGCCATTCGCTGGTACGGGCTGTTGATAGCTTCTGCCGTCTTGATTGGGGTCAGTCTGTCCCAATACTTAGCTCAAAAACGCCGTGTTAACCCGGAATTGCTGGGTGATTTGGCAATTTGGCTGGTTATCGGCGCGATTCCCTGCGCTCGAATTTATTACGTGGCTTTTGAGTGGCCGCAATACGCCCAGAGGCCTGAAGATATTATTGCAATTTGGAAAGGCGGAATTGCCATTCACGGGGCGATTTTGGGTGGCACGATCGCAGCTTTAATTTTTGCGAAAATTCAGCGAGTTTCTTTTTGGCAATTGGCAGATTTAATCGCGCCTTCGGCAATTCTCGGTCAGGCGATCGGACGCTGGGGAAATTTCTTTAACTCGGAAGCTTTTGGCAGTCCTACGGATTTGCCTTGGAAACTCTATATTCCGCCAAACAGCCGCCCGCCCGCCTACGCTAATTTTGAATATTTCCACCCCACATTTCTCTACGAATCCCTGTGGAATTTGACAGTATTTGGGTTGCTTCTGACTTGGTTTTTCCGCGATTTGCAGGGCAAAATTCGCTTGAAAACTGGTGCTTTATTTTTGGTTTATATCGCAGCTTACAGTTCCGGTAGAGTCTGGATTGAAGGGTTGCGGACTGATAGTTTGATGTTCGGGCCGTTGCGGACGGCACAGATGGTAAGCTTGACTGGGATTGTTTTAGGGTTGGGCGGATTGGCTTGGCTTTATTTGCTCGATCGACCTTTACCCGATGTTGTCTCCCCCAATAGCGATCGGTCAAAGATCGCTCAGAAATCCCCAGAGGATCAATAAAAAACCCCAGAGAGGTTAGTCTCTAGGGTTCAAAACCAGGGTGCATCTACCATCTATTACTTCCAACCAAAATAGGTACATCCGGAAGCGTCCGTAAATTTAGCAAATTTTTTAGCAGCCATGAGTTTGACAGAGATTGAATCCCTAATTCCAGGGGTATACATTGTAGGTGCAGGCCCAGGAGACCCGGATTTGTTGACTGTTAAGGCTCAAAAATTACTGGCTGCAGCCGATGTCATATTATTTGCTGACTCGCTAGTCCCAGACCAAATTTTGCAGGGGGTGCGCGCAGATGCTGAAATTATCCAAACTGCGGATAAGACCCTGGAAGAGATTGTACCTTTGATGGTGCAACGAGTGCGCGCCGGAAAAAGCGTCGTCCGCCTGCATTCCGGCGATCCCTGTCTCTACGGGGCCGTCGGCGAACAAATGCAAGCTTTGGCCTCGGAGGGAATTGCTTTTGAGGTAATCCCCGGAATTAGCGCTTTCCAACTTGCGGCGGCTAAACTTAAAATTGAGTTGACTGTTCCGGGAGTTGTGCAGACAATTATTTTGACCAGAATTAGCGGCCGAACAGAAGTACCGGAACGCGAAGAATTGGCGAGTTTAGCGGCTCATCAAGCGAGTTTGTGCCTGTATTTGAGTGCCCGCCATGTCGAACAGGCTCAAGCTAAATTGATGGAACATTACCCATCGGATTTGCCTGTAGCGATTTGTTATCGCTTGGGCTGGCCCGATGAAAAAATTGTGCTAGTTCCCCTTGACCAAATGGCCGTTGCTACGCGCGAAAATAATTTGATCAGAACGACAATGTATGTTATTAGTCCGGCGTTGGGAAAATCAGCAGAAGGACGATCGCGCTTGTACCATCCAGAGCACGATAGGCTTTTCCGACCCTCTAAGGAATAAGCAAGAAGGCACGACACGGATTTTGACACGGATACACGGATAGCTGTTTTTTTCCTTCTGACTTCTGACTTCAACATCCCAATAACCAATAACCAATAACCAATAACCAATAACCCATGAAAGACTTAACTCGCAGACAATTTATCATTGTCACCGCATTAAGCGCCGGATTTACCTTAGCAGTTCATCCTCTGGCGGCTGCCGTTATCAATACGGATGCTGCTGGTTTAGTTGCAGGTGAGGTAAAAATTCCCGTAAAAGACGGCTCAATTCCAGCCTACAGAGCAATGCCAGCCAGCGGCAGCAATTTTCCAGTAATTTTAGTAATTCAAGAAATCTTCGGAGTTCACGCGCACCTTCAAGATATTTGCCGCCGTTTGGCAAAATTAGGTTATTTAGCGATCGCCCCAGAAATGTTTGCCCGTCAAGGTGATGTTTCTAAAATGACCGAGATTCAAGAAATTAGGAGTAAAGTTGTCTCGAAAGTTCCTGACGAGCAAGTTATGTCAGATTTAGATGCAACCGTAGATTGGGCACAAAAGTCAGGAAAAGGCAATATTAATAAGTTGGGAATTACAGGATTTTGCTGGGGTGGCAGAATTGTTTGGCTGTACTCTTCCCACAACCCGAAAGTCAAAGCTGGAGTGGCTTGGTACGGGCGTTTGGTTGGCGATTCTACGACTTTAACTCCCAAACAGCCGATCGACATTGCAGCAACTTTGAAAGTGCCTGTATTGGGGCTTTACGGCGGCAAAGACGAGGGAATTCCCAACGATACAGTCGAGAAAATGCGGGAAGTTCTCAAAACTGGTAGCAGCGGTTCCGAAATTGTGCTTTATCCAGATGCGCCGCACGCTTTTAACGCTGACTATCGCCCCAGTTACCGGGAAAAAGAAGCTAAGGATGGTTGGAAACGGATGCAAGATTGGTTTAAAAAGTATGGAGTTTCATAATAGTTGTGAGTTTTTAATTTTGACTTAAAACTGGTGTCAAGTTTGGGCTCGAAAAAGGCAATATTAGCGAATAGCCCTTAAGACAGGTGGGTTTGTGGGCCCGACATTGGTAAACTGAGCGGTGTAGAATTATCGATCGAACAGGTAAGCCCGTGCTAGACGAACAAGCTAAAAAGACCATCTTGCGGAAAATCCCTCACGGATTGTACATCTGCGGTGTCAAAGACGGGGAGGAAGTCAACGGTTTCACCGCTAGCTGGGTGATGCAATCTTCCTTTACCCCTCCCTTAGTTGTCAACTGCGTCAAGCAAGACTCCAAATCCCACGCCATGATCAAAGCCAGCGGTGTCTTTGCTTTGAGTTTCCTAGAAGCAGGGCAAAAAGAGTTAGCCCAGAAATTCTTCAAGCAGCAGCGCCGCGTTGGCAATAAATTTGAGGATGTAGAATTTTATCCCGGCGCGGAAACTGGTTGTCCGATTATCTCGGATTCTCTGGGTTACATCGAGTGCAAAGTTGTCGGTGCCGTGGAACACGGGGATCACACGGTTTATGTGGGAGAAGTTTTGGCAGCCGGCGTCCACCGAGAAGGCAATCCGTTGCTGCTAGAAAGCACGGGTTGGAATTACGGCGGCTAAACACTTGGCAGGTGGCAGTTGTTAGTAAAAAAAACTAACACTGAGAAACCCGGTTTCTTTAAAAGTCCGGGTTTCTGAATACTAAACAAATTTTTACGTTGAATTAGACTGAGATGTTGCACCATTGTCAATAAGTTTTTTATGGGCGGGATCTCATGCCCAACACCTACTCCCCACAAGAAAATTCACTTTGTGGAACAGGCATCTTGCCTGTTCATAAAAATGGTGAAATATCTCAGATTAAAACGACTTATTTATTAGCTGCGAGAGTTAGGCGACGCATAACAAATAAAAAATCGGCGACAATTTTGTCAGCGTTGTCTGGAGTTAAAATTGGTACGTGGACGAAAATACATTTAGCGGCTATTTGAGAATCACAAATATGTTTTAAAACCGCATAATACAGGGCTTCGCAAACAAATTTTCCGGCTTCGTGACTGATTTCTGTTGCAGCTAAATCAGCGACTAGCGGTTCGAGATTAACTGCTGTTTTCCGAATGTCGCTACCGCAGCAAGCGCAAGATTCTACGGTTAATTTTTGCCTACTTTCGGCCATGCCGCAGCAGATAATAGTGTCGGGTTGGAGCTGGTTGATTTGGGCGATCGCTAAATTAGGTGCTAGCTGGAAATCTACTGGCAGTTTCCTCAAAAAAGTCAGGGAATCAGGCAAAGATTTGATTTGGGAAATCTTGGCTAATAAGTCGTCCGAAGAGTTGGATTTCTGATGGGGAAGCCAAGTATCAAATGAGGTTAGCAGGATTTTGGGTGTCATAAATGATGGGGGATTGTTAACGGTTGACTGTTGACTGTTAACTGTTGACTGTTGACTGTTGACTGTTAACTGTTAACTGTTGACTAATGACTAATGACTAATGACTAATTGTATGCAATAATACTGATATTGATAATATAAGGCAAGTAAGTCAATGTCTGTCATTGCAGTAGTGGACTATGACATGGGCAATCTGCACTCAGTCTGTAAAGGCTTGGAAAATGTGGGTGCAGTGCCAAAAATTACAGATTCTCCTGCTATAATCGAGCAGGCTGATGCGGTGGTTTTGCCGGGAGTAGGTTCGTTTGACCCGGCAATGCAGAATTTACGATCGCGCAATTTGATAGAACCGATAAAAAGGGCGATCGCCTCTGGAAAACCTTTTTTAGGCATTTGTTTGGGTTTGCAAATTCTGTTTGAAAGTTCCGAAGAAGGCGTAGAACCGGGATTGGGCGTTATTGCCGGAAAAGTGCGCCGATTTCGCTCGGAACCGGGGTTGACAATTCCCCACATGGGATGGAATCAATTGCAATTTACTCAGCCGGATTTGCCGCTGTGGCAAAATTTACCGTCCGATCCTTGGGTTTATTTCGTGCATTCTTATTATGTCGATCCGGTGGAGTTGGAAGTGCGATCGGCAATTGTGACTCACGGCAGTCAAAACGTGACGGCGGCTATAGCTAAAGACAATTTGATGGCCGTGCAATTTCACCCGGAAAAGTCTTCGAGTACGGGATTGCAAATGCTGTCAAATTTTGTCAGTCTGGTGAGGGAAAAAGTACCCGCTTAGGCGATTTGTGCCAAACCCGGTTTATGGTAAAAACCGGGTGTTTATAGTTTTAAATGATACCATTTTCAATAAAGAATGCAACTGTAAGTCTGCACCAAATTTATATTTAGTCAGTCATCCCCAATCTAAAATCTAAAATCTAAAATCTAAAATTGTATGAGTCTGAGAATCTGTGGCAATCGCCAAATCAAAACCCTGCCGGGACTCGCAACTCGCCCTACACCTTCGCGAGTCAGAGAAGCTTTATTTAATATTTGGCAAGGGACGATCGCAGATTGCAGATGGCTTGACATTTGTACCGGCAGCGGTTCGATGGGTGCAGAAGCTTTGTGTAGGCAAGCCGCGAGTGTCACTGGCATCGAACAGTCGGCGAAAGCTTGTGCGATTATCCGCGAAAACTGGGAGCAAGTAGCAGACTCGTCCCAAACATTCCAAATACTGCGGGGAAACGCGACGGCGAAATTGGTGGCACTAGCGGGGCAGCAGTTCGATCGCATTTACTTCGATCCGCCCTACGCCAGCGACTTGTACGAACCTGTGTTAAACACGATCGCCAGCCAAGAAATGCTAGCACCAAACGGCGAAATCGCGATCGAACATAGCCCGGAGCGATCGACACAACCGATTTCCGGCCTAGAAATTTGCCGCCATAAAATATACGGCAATACAGCATTAACCTTCTATACCCGCAGTGGCTGAGAGGCTCAAACAGCAGCAGCCTCACTCCTCGACGCAGAAAGAAACCGGGTTTCATGGCGTTGGCGCGCCCGGGACTAAAAGTTTTTCCCTTGGATACAATACAAATTTTTCCGATGAAGTTAAGCTTTGTGCGTAGGTTGTCAGAGCAAGTTGCCTCAGCAATTGACGAAATAAATGAAGTTTAGGCTGAAAATAAAGACTTTCAGTTGTAACATGAACCCAAAGTGTGAGTGTGAATATTCCTAAAGGAGTGAATATGGTTCAGACACCTTCGCGCCCTCGTGGCAGCGAGTTTCCGGCTGCTAACTCGGTACAGCCAGTCAAACGCGATACGATTTTGTTGGGAGATAGCCTCCCCCTGCCCAATACCAAACTCTTCGGCACAGACGGCATTCGCGGGAAAGTAGGAGAATTGCTGAATGCACCCCTAGCCTTGCAAGTGGGCTTCTGGGCTGGACAAGTTCTACGGCAACATTCCCCCAACCAGGGGCCTGTGATTTTGGGGCAAGACAGCAGGAATTCCAGCGATATGCTGGCAATGGCACTGTCAGCGGGTTTGACGGCCGCCGGTTTGGAAGTGTGGAATTTGGGATTGTGTCCCACTCCCTGCGTTGCTTATCTGGCAAGCGTTTCGGAGTCGGTCGGCGGAGTGATGATTTCGGCTTCTCACAATCCCCCAGAAGACAACGGCATTAAATTTTTCGGTTCAAACGGCTTCAAGCTGTCGCAGCAGTTGCAGGAACAAATCGAAGCGGGAATCCGGGGGGCAAAGGTTCCAATTGCTAGCTTAGGTTGGGGACACCACTACCATCGCTCTGAGTTGGTTAAAGATTATGCCACTTCGCTCTGTGATTCGCTGCAACAGATGAATTTGGAGGGAATGCGGATAGTTTTGGATTTGGCTTGGGGGGCCGCTGCGGGTTTGGCGCCGGCGGTGTTCGCGCAAATGGGGGCGGATGTGATCTGTTTGCACGACTCTCCTGATGGATCTCGCATTAATGTTAACTGCGGTTCTACTCATCTCGACAGTTTGCAAGCGGCTGTTTTGGAACACAATGCTGATTTGGGATTTGCTTTTGACGGCGATGCCGATCGAGTTTTGTGTGTTGACAACCAAGGTCGAACGATTGACGGCGATTACATTCTTTATCTGTGGGGCCGGCAGTTGCGCGACTCGGAACAGTTACCATCCAATTTAATTATTTCTACTGTAATGGCTAACCTCGGCTTCGAGCGAGCTTGGGAAGAATTGGGGGGCAAACTAACTAGAACGAACGTGGGAGATCAGTACGTTCACGCTGAAATGCAGCGCACTGGTGCGATGTTGGGCGGCGAACAATCGGGACACATTCTTTGTCCGCATTACGGTGTCAGTGGCGACGGTTTGCTGACAGCTTTGCATTTGGCTTCGCTGGTGCGCCAGTCCGGGGAATCTTTGGCACAATTGGTAAGTGGCAGTTTCCAAACTTATCCGCAGTTGTTGCGAAATATTCGGGTGGACGATCGCGAAAAACGCCTGAAATGGCAGGAGTGCGAGGCAATGCAAAGTGCGATCGATCGTGCTACAACAGCAATGGGCGAACAGGGACGAGTTTTGGTTCGCGCTTCTGGCACTGAACCGCTAATTCGAGTTATGGTGGAAGCTGCCAGCGCCGAATTGGCTAATTTCTGGACTGAAAATTTAGTTTTAGCCGTTCAGCAACACATAGCTATCTGATGGAAATGGGGAATTAATCTGAAGGAAGGAGGAAGAAGGGAGAAGGAAGAAGGAAGAAGGAAGAAGGAAGAAGAAGGAAGAAGCCTCTAGATAAATATAGGGGCTATTGAAACCAATTTCTCATTCTTTATTCCCTCTTTCTTATTTCCTTGGTCTGTCCTCAATAACTAAATCCTTCTTTCTTCATTTCCCCATTTCTGATTGTATGAACACCAACTCAATTCAAAATGGGCGGCTGCATCGAATTTCGTTAAATTTTTTAATAGTCGTCATATTAATAACGGGGATATGGTTTCGCTTTACTAATCTGGATCGCAAAGTCTACTCGTTCGACGAATCTATCACCTCGCTGCGAATTTCTGGCTACACTTGGACGGAAATAGTGCAGCAAGATTTTCAAGGCAAAACAATTAGCGTCGCAGATTTGCAGCGGAAATACCAACAGATAAATTCCGAAAAAACTTGGTGGGATACTGTTAAAGGTTTAGCTACAGAAGAACCCCAACTATCGCCGTTGTATTTTATTTTAGCCCGGTTTTGGGTGCAGTTGTTCGGCCCGCAAGTGGCGACTGTCAGAAGTCTTTCAGCTTTGATTAGTTTGTTAGTTTTTCCCAGCATTTATTGGTTGTGCGGGGAATTATTTCGCTCTGCGTCTGTGGGATGGGTGGCTGTTACAATCGTCGCTGTTTCACCCTTTCACGTCTTGTACGCGCAAGAAGCAAGACCCTACATGATGTTTGCAGTCCTCGTGTTGCTGTCGAATGCAATTCTGCTGCGGGCGATTGCCCTACAAAATTATCCCGCCACATCTAAATTGAGTAAGGCTGTTTGGTCTATTTATGCGATCGCCCTTACTTTCGGACTCTATTCTAGTTTATTATTTTTTTTAGTAGTATTCGCCCACGGCATCTATGTAATTATCACAGAAAATTGGCGTTTTAGCAAAACATTAATTGCTTATTTACTAGCTTCAGCGGCAGCAATAATTATTTTTGCGCCTTGGATTTGGATATTACTTTATAATTCGGAAAAAATTGAGTCAACAGTAGGCTTTCCCCGCTTTTCCATGCCGTGGATGTCTTCAATTCAACCTTTGATTCTCATCACCTGCCGAATGTTTCTTGACACGCATTGGGCCGGCGGAATTATCAAAGTTGGTTCTAGCAATATGACTACAGATTTAATCAGAGTGATTGTAGTAGGCGTATTGCTGTTAGCGATCGCACATTCACTATACTCGCTCTGCCGCTCAACCCCCAAACGAGTTTGGCTGTTTGTCTTGACAGGGATAGGAATTACAGCGATAGTATTGATAGCAGTGCGAGGCGTTGCCGATCGCTATATGGTTCCCTATATTTTAGGAATCCAGCTAGCTGTTGCCTATCTATTCACTGCTAAAATTGAATCCGCCACCAATCCCCGACAACAAAAGCTGTGGCAGCTCGGTTTAATAGCGCTAATATCGAGTGGAATAGTTTCTTGTGCCGTCAGCTCACAGTCGCAACTTTGGTGGAACAAGTATCCTTCTAGCACTAAATATAACCCGCAAGTAGCCGCGATTGTCAATCAAGCGAAAAAATCTTTAGTAATAACTCACGGAGGCAACAACATCACAGGGAAAATACTGTCTGTCAGCTATCTGCTGAAGCCGCAAGTACAGCTTTTGCTGGCAGTTAAACCAGATCAAGTTAAAATTCCTGATGGTTTTAGCGATGTATTTCTATACCGAGCTACAGAAGCATTGCAATTTGAATTAGAAAAAGTGCAAAAATATAAAATCACACCCATTTACAAACCGGGTGATGGCTGGCTTTGGCGTGTAGAGAAATAAGCAAAGTGGCAAGTGCAAATGATGATTTCTGTTGTGATACCCACCTACAACCGCGAGCAACCTCTGCGAGAGACATTGGCTGATGCGATTCGGCAAAATTACCCGAATTTTGAAGTGCTGGTAATTGATCAAACTCGCACCCATGAATCGGAAACTCAAGTTTATTTAGAGCAATTGGCAAATGCTGGCCAAATTCGGTGGTTTCGGGTAAATTGGGCGAGTTTGCCGGCTGCTCGAAATTATGCAGTGCGGCGCGCAGTGGGAGAGATTATTTTGTTTATTGATGATGATGTACAATTGCCAGATGGTTTTTTGGCTGCTCACGCTGACAACTATTTAGAAAAACCCGATGTGGGATGTGTGGCGGGCAGGGTTTTTGACAGAATGAAACTGGATAATTCTGGAGGCGATTTGGCGATCGAATATTTGCCCTCAGAAGCGATGGATGCGGGCATTGCCTGGTATTTTATCGATTTGGTACATACAGTCAAACCGCAGCAGGTACTCTCGGCTAGAGGCTGTAATATGTCATTTCGCCGACAGGTTTTTGCCGAATGCGGGCTGAGGTTTGACGAGCGGTTTGCAGGAAGTGCGGTGCGGGAGGAGTCGGATTTTTGTTTGAGATTGCGATCGACTGGCCTGAAAATTTGGTACGATCCTAATGCGTGTTTAGTTCACTTGGGGGAAGAGAGCGGCGGATGTCACGATGTCAGCACGCGATCGATCAAGTATCAAGTCACATTTTATCATAACCATTTCCTCATGGGATTGAAAAATTTAACAGCCTTTCAATGCCTACGATTTTTTGCCAAACTATTTGACTGCCACGTTTTGGGAAATCCGCCTTGCTATAAAAGCGCCTCGCCCATTAAAATACTAACTAGATTTGCTTTTTATATCCTGGGTTTTCTCAGTGCTATAAATACACTAATTCAATCTCTGTGGAATGATGGACAAAGTTATAGCCATCAAGACAAGATTAACGCTCAATAATTACCTATTCCCTATTCTCCCTTCCCCCTAAATGAGAATTCTCGTTGCCAGCCACACCTATATTGTGGACATTAATCGGGAAAAATTCAAGATATTAGCCAACCTAGAACCCGATATAGAAGTAACAGTTGTAGTACCGCAGCGTTGGAAACCCGGAGGCGTACAAAATAAAATTATAGAAACGCAATTTGATCAAGAGGGTTCATTTCAAGTAATTCCTGTCTCCAACTTTAGTCAAAACAATCAAGGATTGCTAACTTTTGGTATAGATTTAATTAAAGTTTTGCAAAAGTTTAGACCCCAGATAATCCAAGTTGAACAAGGTTCAAAATCTATTGCTTGCGCTCAGTTAATATTACTAAATAAACTGCTAAAACTGCAAGCAAAAAATATATTATTTACTTGGTGGAATCTGCCTTATCAATTGAATTGGCCGGTTTCACTCTTAGAAAATTACAATCTTCAGCACACTGACGGAATTATTGCAGGAAACCTAGATGGAGCTAAAATTTTGCGGCAGCGGGGCTATCAAGGTGCGGTAAAAGTAATGCCACAACTCGGAGTAGATGAAACTTTATTTCGTCGCACGGGTAAAGACGCTGATTTATCGCGCAAGTTCGGCATTAAACAGACCGATTTTGTGGTAGGATTTGTAGGGCGATTTGTTGAAGAAAAAGGTTTGTTGACTTTAGCTGAAGCTTTGGCAGGGTTGAAAAAAAGCTCTTGGAAGTGGCTGTTAGTAGGACAAGGAAAATTGCGATCTCACCTCGCCGAAAAATGTATTGAATGGGGAATAAGCGACCGCATTATCTGGGTAGAAAGCGTTTCTCACGAAGAGATTCCCCCTTACATTAACTTAATGAACTGTTTGGTATTGCCTTCGCAAACCAGCTATAAATTCAAAACTTTGACCACTGTGGGCTGGAAAGAACAATTCGGTCACGTTTTAATCGAAGCGATGGCCTGTCACATTCCGGTTATCGGTTCCGACTGCGGCGAAATTCCCCACGTCATCGGCGATGCGGGGTTATTATTCCCAGAAGGAAATGCAGGGGTTTTGCGAGAGTGTTTGCAGAAATTAATGGAGCGGCAGGAGTTGGCGGCCGATTTGGGCGATCGGGGTTATCATAGAGCGATGAGCAATTATACCAATAAAGCCTTAGCTGAGCAGTTGTTGGAATTCTACAAAGAATTGTTGTAACTTTTGGCAGTATAATGCAAGTGTTAAATAAAAACTTTGGTAAATGTCTATTCCTTCCGACATACGCTCTTTGGTTGACGAGCTCTACCAGGTACTAGACGATAGCGAGCGCCAAGCAACGTTGGGACTTTTTGCACTTAGAAGAGCCATGTCTCTTTTTCCGCAAAATGAAATACTGATGCAATACTTTTCTTCGATCAGCAATTTTCAATTCTGCGTAGCAGGTGTTCGCTTACAAGCAGAGCATATTGTGGGCAATGTATTGATGGCTGGTGTGCCCGATGAAGATGTTCAAAAAGCAGGAGATTATTTAGCAGCCTTGCTAAAGATGGCTCCCGAATCGAAAATCATGATAGACAAAGTAGTTGAGAGATTAGAAGCATTGCCATGAAACAATTACCAGATGAAAGCCAACTCCTGGAAATACTTGAAATTGTGAAAGCTGCGGAAGCAAAAGCCAGTGAAATGTATGAATTTTCTAAGACAATGGCTCACAATACCCAAATGACAGCAACAAAGAGAGAGGAAGCGGAACAGCTAGACGGGCAGACTTTTGCAGATAATTAAATTTGTAATGGGAGATGTTGGTATGTAGATTTAAATAACTATCCCCGATGCGGATTCTCCAAATTATCCCCTCAATTTCCTTGGTATACGGCGGGCCAAGTCAAATGGTACTCGGACTTTCTGCGGCCCTCGCTTCCCGATGTATTGATGTCACAATTATCACCACAGATTCTAACGGAGATATCGGTCAACTTCCCTTAGATGTCCCCTTAAATCAACCAATACAACAAAACGGTTATCAAATTATTTATTTTCGGTGTTCTCCGTTTCGTAGATATAAGTTTTCTCTCTCGTTATTGCAGTGGTTGAATAAAAATGCACAACAATTTGACCTGGCTCACATTCACGCTCTTTTCTCACCAGTAACTACCTTTGCCGCCACAATTGCTAGATATCACAAGTTGCCATATATTATGCGTCCCTGCGGTATGCTTGACCCCGCCGATTTGCAGAAAAAAAAGCGCTTGAAACAGATTTATGCAGCAGTTTTAGAACGCCCTAATTTAGCAGGTGCTGCGGCAATTCATTTCACAAGTAAAGAAGAGGCTAAAATCTCAGAAAGATTTGGTTTGGGTAGCACAGGCAAGATGCCTGTGCCACAGGATTTGGACTTCACAGGCAAGATGCCTGTGCCACGGGATTTGGTGATTCCATTGGGGG
This sequence comes from Microcoleus sp. K1-B1, assembly GCF_036704705.1. Taxonomy (NCBI): domain Bacteria; kingdom Bacillati; phylum Cyanobacteriota; class Cyanophyceae; order Oscillatoriales; family Microcoleaceae; genus Microcoleus; species Microcoleus sp. K1-B1. The sequence continues at coordinate 39,393 of NZ_JAUBSH010000013.1, forward strand.
TGACAGCAGGTTTGTTTCCTAAGAGATTGCGGGAATCTGAAGTGCCAATCATCTTATTTATGTCGCGAATTGAACCTAAAAAAGGGCTTGATTTGTTAATTCCAGCATTAGAAAGTCTTTTGGTATCCGGGATAGAGTTTCACTTTATTTTAGCTGGTTCAAATCCCCAAGATGCTGATTATGAAACACAAATTAAAGTAAAAATTCAGAATTCAAGCTTAGCAAAATACACAACAATAACTGGCTTTGTGAGCGGTGATTTAAAAGTTGAACTGTTGACAAAAGCCGACTTATTTGTATTGCCTTCTTATTACGAAAACTTTGGCATTGCTGTAGCAGAAGCGATGGCCGCCGGTGTACCTGTCGCCATTTCCGATCGCATACATATTGCGGAGGACATACAGCAAGCAGAGGCTGGTTGGGTGGGGCCTTTGGAAGTAGGGGCGATCGCCAATTCAATCAAATCAGCACTTCTGAATCCACAGGAGCGCCAACGGCGGGGATTGAACGGCAAAGAGTATTCCGAAAAGCATTATAACTGGGAGGCGATCGCCCAGCAAACCATCGATGCTTACCAGCAGATTTTGTCATCTATAGCAGAAGGAAGAAGGAAAAAGCAATAAAATCAATCGTTTCAGCCATTAACAACGTCCTAACCGTCTTGGCGGTTGCTATATTGACTAATGTGACTGGGGTTTATCTTTTACTTCTTCTCCTGCTCCGAGTTCTTGTGCTGCTGCTTTACTATCCCACGACAGTCAAATCAGCCCCGTAGAGGCCCTTTTAGCCGTGAAATTTACCGTCAACGCAACATTGTTGAACGTGCGATCAACCGACTCAAGCAATTTCGTCGGATCGCAACCCGATATGAGAAGCTGGCTGCAAATTATACAGCCATGATTACGATCGCCTGCATTCTGTTGTGGTTATAGTTTGAAAACACGCCCTAGTCTTATGAACAAACTGCAAGCACCGGACAAAGAAGCCACGGTCAGGTTTACTGTGGACATGTCCGTCGGGAGAGCATCGTAAACTGCCGATGTTGGCAGCAAAGACGGGGCGCAAGAAAGTGGACCAGAGTGCGGATGCTGCTGGAGGATGGGTTAGAGGAGGTGGATGCGTAGGGCAATTGGGCTGTGAGTTTGGACTTGCGTAATCACAGATAGAGGGGCTTTTTAAGAGAGATGGCGCCTCTAAAGCCCACATTCCGCACCCCCAAGGGGCAGCGTAGGCGGATTGAGGGGATAAAAGTGAATCATTCGAGATAATAGTGGGTTAGTAGTTAGACCACTTTGGTCGCTATTTAAAGAACCATTATTCGTACAAATTTGGAGAGCAAATTTATGATGTCAGCAGAGAGACCTTTAGAGATGGATTACTCTCAACAAGATTCAACCTTAACGTTTGCTCCGCGTCCAGTAATTCACTCCAGTCAACAAGCGGGATGGAAAAATATCCATCTTGCACATTATCAACTGCCTGCAATTGACTTCCCTGAAACAACAGGTCTTCAGCACCTCATTTCGCTACCATCGTGGAAGCAGCCAACGGAAGTAGAGATGGTAGTTGATGGAAAGCGTTATCGATTTCAACATGACCAACAGGAAAAGGGGCATATTGAAATCCTTCCTGCTCATGTGCTGCTCAAAGTGAGGTCGAGTCAGGCAGGGGAAGCGACTCACTGCTATCTCGATCCTACATTTCTAGCTCATGCTGCTTACGAGTCTGCAAATCCAGAGCAAATTGAACTGAAGCCGACGCTATCAACGCCCGATCCGTTAGTCTGTCAAATTGTCTTAGCTCTGAAAACGGTATTAGAAACTGATGCAACAAATAGTTGCTTCTATGCGGAGTCAATGGCAACAGCTATGGCCGCACATTTGTTGAGAAACTACTCAATCCGCAAGCACATTCTACCAGAGTATGAAGGTGGCTTACCTAAGTACAAACTGAAGCAAGCTCTTGAGTATATGAACGTTCATCTAAGTGAGAACCTATCATTAGCCACCCTTGCAGATGAATTGCAGATTAGCCAGTACCATTTCTGTCGATTATTTAAGCAATCAACTGGAACGACTCCTCATGCGTACTTAATTCAGCAGCGAGTAGAGCGATCTAAGCAATTACTGAAACAGGAAGAAGGCACAGTGAATGACATTGCGATCGCGTGTGGTTTTGCCAATCCCAGCCATTTTGCTAAGCATTTTCGCAGATACACAGGCATTTCACCCAAGCAGTTTCGCATGATGTAGCAAGAATATGTTCAATTCGCAAGGAAGTGTTCGACTTGAAGTGGCAAAGATGATTAAAGTCGTCTTGTATAAACGGAACTTTCCCGATTAGGGGGGCGTCCGTTGGTTATATCTCTTTTGGGATATAGGTTGGGGCGATTTGATCGTTAAACATCTGCAGTCATATCTTTAAGATTTATTTAATCTTTGTCTACTACCTCTTGTGAGATAGTAAGATTAAGTAAAAAGCCGACTACATAAAAGTTTCCAAAACTTGTAGTTATGTAAAAGATTTTCTCCTACAGGAAAGTCTTACCCCGTATTTTTTTGAACCGAAACGATCGCGAGCATGGGGGGGAACTTCCGTATAAATTCACCTCAATTCAGTGCATCTGATTTCAGAGTGGATTTGTGTTCAGAATGATGTGAACTGTAGAACCGTCAGAGTCAGAACACGAATCAGTGAAGCTGCTGCCGTTCAGGCTTGTCAAAAGGCACGCTAAGACAACTTTCCATTATTTGTAGAGCCATGATTATAAATCATCAAGCATTGACGATGGCAGGCGCGCTCGCTATGATGCTATCACCACTGCTAATAAGCCCAGGCACGATCGCGCAGAGTTCTATTCGAGAATGTCTTAATGAGTTTGTCCGCCAAGGCGTTTCGCCTGATAAAGCTGCTGACCTGTGTTCCAGTGGTGGCTTGGCGATGGAAAGATGTGTAGAGAATAAGCGATTTAGCACTTACCAAGGTGCACCTCGATAGCGAAAGGATGGTAAGACAGAATACACTTACCCGATGGATGCGTTCTCTGCTGAGAGGAGCACCGGAACTCAATGCTGGACTGATCATCGAAACTTCTTTAATCCCAAGAATGTCTGCTGGGCGAGTTCGATCAGGGTTTCGGTACTAAGTGAAGAAGAAGCGGTCAACCAGTGCCGTAATGCGGTGGGTGGCAATCCAGTGGCTCCTGTCAGTAATCCAAATCAGAACACACCGCTGATCATCATTCCGGGAGGGGGAGGTACAACCTTGACTAATCCGGTTGGAGGGTCGCCACAGGCGATTCAGCAGTGTATGGAGAATTTGCTGTATCGAACAGAGGTACAGAAACCATTTTCCGGCTGGATTTGTGTTGAGAATGATGTGAACTGTAAAACCGTCACAGTCAGAACACAAATCAGTGAAGCTGCTGCCGTTCAGGCTTGCCAAAACGCACGCTAAAAAAACCTTTCTTAAGGGATATTTAATCGAAGTAAGAGTGCATTTCACCACTAATCGTTAAATTACACAACTATCCATAGGAGTAAGAACTCATGTCTAAGAAAGCTTTTCTGCGAAACTTATCTATTGCTGGTATCACGCTTTCTGGTGCGATCGCCTTGAGCAGTAAGCCAGCCTTTGCCGAGACAACCTTCGAGTGTATTAAGGCAGGTAGTGGTTATGCCACTATTGCTGTCACCCCGGAGGGTGCAAAAACAGAGCCTCTGATTACATGGAACAGTCAGGCAATGGCAGGCAGCGGTTTTACGCCCCAGCGCCGTTGTAATGAAGTCACTGGGCGCTTGAATACTGTAGTAGCTAATGTAGGCGGTAGTTTTTCGGATGTTTTGCTAACTACTGGCTCGGTTAATGGTTTGGGTGTAGTTTGTTGGGTAAACGACGAGCAATCGGGTTGCGATGACAGTAACGTATTAGTCACCATCTCACCAGGGAAAGATCCAGGTAAGTTCCTCGCTAACCTCGTTAACCGTCGCGCCAATCCTTTTGAAGCCGGAGTTGCAGGGTCAGAGACTACAGCACGGACGGTCGTAAGGTTTGGACAGTTCGTTGAGAAAGAGCTAGCTGCCGCCAGGAACCGCCCTTCCAACAAACGCCCTTCCGGTGGCGGTCGTGGAATCTAGAGGGGGGTTTTTCACTTTCTTTTTGGTAAACCAGGGAACAGCTATTTGAATTCTTTGGTTTACCAATTCTGGTACACCAAATAGACTCTGAGTTAACGTTTACCGTGAAGCCTCAACCTCCTACTCAAGTGCTTGCTATCGGCAGCGCGGTTTGTGGGGTCATTATATTGACCAATTTGCTAGCTTTTGCCAGCACACCTTTATCAAAAGATCGCTCCGATAATGTATCTCAAAATTATCCCCAAGTAGAGCCTTCTGTTGCCTCTGTTGCCAGACAGGTAACAGTGAGAATTTTCACCAACCCCGGAGCCGGCTCAGGGGTGATTCTCGACCGTCAGGGACAAACTTACACGGTTTTAACTTGCGCTCATGTGGCTAATGCGAGTGGAAATGGAAGCTATAGAGTTCTAACGCCTGACGGTCAAACTCATTTAGCCTTCCGCCAGCGAATACCAGCACTGCAAGGAATTGATTTAGCTTTAGTCCGGTTTGAAAGTCAAACTCCTTATCGAGTTGCGATTTTGGGAAATTTCGAGGATATTTCTATAGGAGAACCCGTTTATATTTCAGGATTTCCTAATTATCAAGAACGGGATGCCAATGCGTTAGAAGTTACCTATGACTGGGGGATAAAAGCCTTTCAGTTAACAACTGGAAACATATCAATGCTGTTATTAGACCGCTCTTTACATAGGGGGTATAAACTAGGCTACACCAACGCTACTAAAGGCGGAATGAGTGGTGGTGCTGTATTAGATCGACAGGGGCGATTGATTGGCATTCACGGCCGTGGTAAGCAAACAATACAAGGCATTAGTGCATTCAGATTGGCGGATGGTACAATGCCATCCCCAGAACTGTACGAGCAAATGTCTGGTTTGAGTTGGGCAATTCCAATTTACTCCTTCCAGCAAAGAATGGGTCAACTACCAGTCTCACCAATTAGAAATAACTTAGGAGTACCGCCTACTTATGAGGTTGAAAGACCAGGGATTACACCAACTAAGTGACCCAAAGTTTAATAAAATTTACCAAAAAGATACTTCAAGGAGGACAAATGTTTAAGAATAAATTGAAAGCGTTAGTCTTAGGATTAATAGCTGTAATCACCTTAATACTGGTAATTACTGCTACTACTTTTAGAACACCTGCCACCGCAGCGGAAACTAATACAGAGCAAGTCAGCAGCAAGCAAATTAAAGTGAGAACGCCTAGCGAATTGACAGACGTACAACCTACTGACTGGGCATTCCAGGCCTTACAGAGTTTCATAGAGAGATATGGAATGCCTATGGCGTATCCTGATAAGACTTTTCGCGGCAATCGAGATATGACAAGAGGTGAACTCGCTCAATGGTTCCAAGGCTTTACAAACACTTTAGAAGCACACAGAGGAGGACAAACTGGTGATTTGGCTACTCAAGAAGATTTAGCTGCTCTGCAACAATCGCTGAAATCTCTGCAAAAATCTGTCCAAGCACTTCGACAGTCTAGTCCTTCTCCTATACGTAGAATTTAGAATTTGTAGGCTATCTCTTTAACAAGGTCAGGTTCTTCTAAATAAAACTGCACTCTTTCAAACAGGAAAATAAATTATGCTGAAAAATCAATGGCAAACAGTTAAACTCGCCTTAGTTGCTAGCCTCACGGCTTTGATAATAGCATTAGGATCTATCGCTATTACTCCTGTTAATACCTTGGCTCAAATGACATCTGTAACACAATTTGTAGATGTTCAACCTACAGACTACTATTACCAAGCGTTACAGTCTCTGGTAGAGAGATACGGTTGTACGGTAGGGTTTCCAGATGAGACTTTTCGCGGTAATAGAAATATGACTCGATACGAAGTAGTTAGCACTATGAATGGCTGCATGGACAAAGTTACTGATATAATTTTGGGTGCTTCATCTAGGAACGGCGTAACGAAAGCAGAGGTGACAAGCCTTAAAAATTTAATTAATGAACTTCAACAAGAAGTTGAGTTAATTCAGCGTTCCAGAGCATCAGGTAAACCAATAATTTAGCAAAAACTAAATATTTGCTGTCAAAATTAGAAGTCGGTTGATATCTTCACTTGCAAAACTATCCTTAAAGGAAAACCTATGTTACAAAGTAAATGGAAGCGTTTTGGATTAAAATTTATTGCTATAGTTACTGGCTTGGTCTTAGCCATTACTGCTATGGGTTTTAAGTCAAATGCCTACTCAACTATTGCGAGTATTAACCTAGAACAAGTTCCTACTTCTACCTTAGTAGCTCAAGCAACAAATCAGCAAGAGTTTGATGCTGTTAACTCTATCGCTAGGGCTGCAACAGTTTTTATCGGTCAAAACATAGAGAATAGCAAAGCTGTAGAAGGAAGAGTGTTTATTGCGGCTCCTGGTTCTGGGGTAATTATTGCACGACGGAATTCCACTTATTACGTTTTGACCAATACTCACGTAGTTCCCACCCGTGGCAAGTACGGTATTCGCACTCACGAGGGTGAAGTTCATTTAGTAAACAACAGAAAACCTAATTATCCACGGCAACCCGATACAACTGAGGGCTTAATTTATCGGTTTGGAAATTTTGATAGCAATAAAAAAGTTTACCATGGCTACGACTTAGCTGTGCTTCAGTTTGATAGTTCTAAGGAGTATCCAGTTGCAGTCATCGGTGATTCTAGCACGAGTAAACCAGGCGAACGCATCTATGTATCTGGCTGGCCATTACCAAAAAACGCTACTTCTGAAGACAGAAAACGAGTGCAAAAAAATGGTGAACTCAAACAAGTTCTTAATCCGTCCGATCCCAATGGCAACTATAGTTTATGTTATTCTGCTGAGACGGCTCCGGGGATGAGTGGTGGACCTGTATTTAATTCCAAAGGAGAAGTTATTGGCATTCACGGTGCGGGAAAAAATTCTCGACAAGGCTGTATTGATAGTAGCCTAGGGATTAAAATTGACGACTTTATCAAAGAACAAGAAAAGATAGAACGTTATAGATTGACAAGTGCCTTCAAGCGTCCTCCTGCTAATCCATCAGAGTTTTCCCGCATGGTTAGAAATCGGAATGCTGATATTTTTACCGCAGCGGAATATCTAAGATTTTTTGATGTTTCTCCTGATGACCCATCCTTCAGCGCCATTTTATCTATAGTAGATAAATACGGTTGTATGCGGGCGTATGAGGATGGCAGTTTCCGCCCTGTTGATAGCCAAACTAGAGGTGAATTTGCGATCGATATAAACACCTGCTTGGATAAATTTGTGGAAAAATCGTCTGCTAGTCGGAGTTCTAGAAAAGATTTTGAGTCTATTCAAAAGACACTTCAAGGCCTTGCACAGGAAATTGAATCCCTTAAAAACACTAGCCCTTCAAATTCCGATCGGTAAGAAACTCCTCCGAATTCTCAAGTAGCAGTTGCTTCACCTCGATTTACATTCCTAGATGTTTTGGAATATAGTAATTGCCTGGAGGATATTATTCAGCTTTACCAAAATCCGGGTCGAGTGAGACAGCACGGAAGAAAAAGCAGTTGTATCCCGGATATTTTTCAGGCTAGTAATACGGGACTTTCTAAATCTCAGGCTCTAGAGTTAATCCCAGCGGCTAATGCTTATGCCACTTCTCAAACACTAACCAAGCCTCTTTATCCACCGAAAGGACAGCGAATGAGAATTAATGAGATGTTTGGGTTTGTTTATCATATAGATAGGAAAATTTGATTGAGACAGAAATTATCATAGCGATGGTCTCTTTAGTCCGGGTGGCTAATTCCTTTGCAATGGAATTATCCGGTGGTTGGAGGTTCGAGCAGTTAGCGATTGCTCGAGGTACTGGCATCTCTTCACGAGATACCTTCGTCCGCATCGCTGCTAATCAAGAATTACTGACAATTCTGTCTTATATGCCAGCTAGTTCTATTACGGATGCTGCATTTACCTTGGTTTGAGCATAAATAGCGTTGGCTAATACCAAACTCGGGTTACTTACCCCCTTTATGATGGCGAAAAAAAACTTCACTTCTCCCAGAGTTGTAGTTTGAAAACACGCCCTGGGTAACAAGGTAACAAATTTACCAAAAGCTCCAGACGAGGCTGTTCCGCTTCCGGTTCTGACTCCACCTCCAACTCCCCAGCCGGAAACGGCAAATCATCGGTCGTTCCCGCTGCCAACTCGTGAGTAATGGGAGCAATATTATTACGATTTTAGCGGCAATACTTGTCAACAAAACTCTGCAATCCTGCCTGATATCCTGCTCCTACCGCCTGAAATCTCCACTCTCCATTCTTTCTATACAAACGACCAAATTCTACAGCAGTCTCTAGCGAAAAATTCTCTTTTAATTCATACCGAACAAGTTCGCTTCCCGTATCCAAATTGGTAATTTTGATAAAAGCATTTTTGATATTGCTAAAATTTGCATTGATTTTATCTGCTTCATGAATAGTCACAACAAAAGTTATTTCCTCAATTTCAGGATTAACTCTTTCTAAGATAACGCCGTAAAGAGTCTTATTTTCTTGATATCCGATGTTTTTTTCAGGAATTGATTGCAATACCGAACTGTCAAAGGATTGCAGATTATTGTAAAAGATCAAATATTTATCGTTAGGTATTTTGCCGTCAGCACCTAGCATAAAAGCAGAGACATCTATCTCGTAGCTTTGTCCAGCCTCTGTCACCTGCCAACCGAGGGCGATCGCGATTTTTTTCAAACCGGGCGCTTCTTTAGAAAGATTAAATCTCTCACCCTTACTTAATTGCATTACCATCTGCTTATTTGTTAAACCTCAAACTTTATAGCGTTCATGTTAATATTAAGTGGGACAATAACTTTTTCTCTTTAATAAAACTTAATATTTTGCTGTTAATAGCAGGCTTGATTAAAAATCAATGCTGCAGCTCTCCAAATTTATTGAGATTTCCTTACAGAGAATTGCATAAGAAAAAACCGAGCTTTCTACAAAACCCGGTTTCTAAAATGGAACTTAATTTGACATTACTTTTGAGCATTTTCAGAACTAGGTGGCAAGGTCACGAAATTGCCAAAAGCTCCCACGGTTGGATAACTTTTTTTGCCTAATTGAGTTGTGTAAATACTGACCACACCTAAATTCTGACGCTGCGTTGTATTGTCGAGCAAGCTTTCGATCGTGTCCCGCTGCGAAGTCAGCAAATTCTTGCAACTGCCGATCAAAGTATCTGTAATGCCGCTCAAAGCTTTCGGAACGCGAGAATCTTTGCACACAGTGCTTTCTAACTCGGTTTGGAGTACGCCGGAAGCATAAGTTAGGTATTGAGCTCTCCCAGGATTTGTAAATGCCATGCCGGCGGCCAGAAGAGTCAGGACGATCGCGACTTTTCCCACATTGCCGAAAAAATTAGAAGTTGGCTTGTTAGTATTCATTGCGTTATCAATATTCATTTTTTTTAGCCCCGTTGATTTATAAGCTTCTCTTGATTTAAACTACACCTCCTCAGAAACAGATTTCCGAAAGGAGGGGACAGTTTTTAGATTGGAGGCCAGTTGCGAGTAAGTCTCTCACTGGTTTACCTTCATTTTACGTTTCCCCCTCCCTCAAATCCGGTAAATCTTCAACAAAACATTTAGCTGGTTCCTAGGCTGTGCCTGGGAAACGAGATCCAGAGGCTCTGCCTCGCTAATCCTCGCTTTGGAAGAGGCAGAGCCTCTGGATCTGCATCCCCAGGCAGAGCCTGGGGACGAGGAATTTAAACTTAGTTTCGCTTTGATTTTTGCCGATCGATCTCCCGCTGCAACTCTTCAATCTGACGGCGCAAAGCCTCCGTCTCACTGTTAGGCGCTTGGGACTTCACATCAACCGCACCCTCAGCTACAGCCCGCTTGTAGTTCCCCAGCTTAATTTGGCGGTATTCCTCCGAACTTGCCCAGTCTCGCAAATACCGCAGGCGTTCCACCGGGAAAGGGTGACTCAGCATCACGCCCTGGCCGCCGTTGTAAAGTAAAAACTTATACACTTGGTTGAGGTTGTCTCGATCGAGCTCTTGATAGTTGTCAGACTGGCGGATAAATTCTTGCAAACTGCATTGGTCAGCATATTTACTGCTAACTCCCGCAAGTTTCATCATCGTCTTCATCACACTATTCAAGTCATCCGTCACCAACAAAGCCGCCCGGTCTGCCGATAATTCAGCCTTGCGACGCCACTCATAAAAAGCGTAAATTAAACCGCTGCCGACCATATTTCCCAGCCCGAAAGTCATCTCGCCAATTGTCGAGGCAACGCTCATCGCCCACGTCGCCATTTGATTTAAAGTTGGATGACCGCATTTAATGTGTCCCAACTCGTGAGCCAATACTACCCTAATTTCTGGCTCTTCCAACAAGTCTAAAAGACCAGTGTTTAATACTACATAAGGCTGGTTTTTCCCCAGGGCATAGCTGTTAACTGAGGGATTCTGAGAAACAAACAAACCCGGTTCTGGAAAAACATCTAAAGCCTGCACGCACTCCCGAAATATATGATAAATGCTGGCATATTGGCGGGGCCCGACTTGAATGCTATTTCCCATTAGGTAAACGAATTGCGGTCGTTCGTACACAAATTCTACAAATTTGCTGGCAATTAAGTCAAATCCAGGCACGCTGCGTAACGCTTCCTCAGCTTGGCGATCGAGGGGATGCTGAAATGCTTCGCTAGAAATTCCAGTATAAGTAGGCATAGTTGTTGCAAAAGTTACATTTAAGATATCAGTAATGCCATCGCTGCTGGTGCTAGCTGGCGCCTGACTTATAATATTATCGCGACAAATATTCAACTGTTGTGGAACAGGCCGAAAAGCTTGTTCAAATTAGCGTTAAAATTGTGGTTCTGGTACAGGCGCGATCGACAAACATCTTTCACAGTGCCTGTGTATCGCCTCACCCAAAAATTGGAACGTGCAAAAATGGCTATCCTGCGACTCGAAAACGGTACAACCTACACTCAACAAAGCGACATTACCCGAGAACTCGCTTCCTTAAACATTCAACTCAACCGCTGGCCCGTGGGTGACAGCGCTGAAATTCAAAATTTGTTAGCTAAAGATGCTCTTGACGACAATCAAAAAGAGCAAGTGCTGCAAGCCCTCGACGGCTACTTTCAACAACTCAAGGAAACCGCAGGCTATCAATCGCGCGACTTAATCGTACTGCACCCAGACATTCCCAACCTCGACACCTTGCTGTCCAAATTCAACAAGTGCCACATCCACGCCGATGATGAAGTGCGCTACATCGTAGCAGGAGAAGGCATTTTTGGCTTCGTGCGGCCCGACGGTAGCCAAGTCGAACTCACAGTGCAGCCGGAAGAATTTATCAACGTGCCGGCGAATACAGAACACTGGTTTTATTTGACAGCAGCGCGGAAAATTAAAGCGGTGCGCTATTTTACCACGCAAGAAGGCTGGACGCCGGAGTATACCGATACGGAAATTCGATCGCGTTTAGCTGCTGTTTGAACAGTTGACGGTTGACGGTTGACTGTTGACAGTTGACTGTTGACGGCAATCTTCAAATTATATCAAATTCGTTAGCATCGGAATAGTAAATTCGAGTTCACTGTTGACGGTTGACTGTTCACTGTCAACCGTCAACCGTCAACCGTCAACATCATTCCGGTGTAACCGGAAATGATATCATCTAAAAATCCTCAAATCCAGCCTCAAATTTTGTGGTTTGAAGATTGCAAAATACTCAAAGCAACCGCCTCCGCCACCTTAATCCCATCAATACCCGCCGACAAAATTCCACCCGCATATCCTGCACCTTCCCCAGCAGGATAAAGACCTTCTGTATTCAAACTCTGATAATCTTCCTTGCGTTTAATCCGAATCGGTGAAGAAGTGCGCGTTTCCACCCCAGTCAAAACCGCATCCTCCATCGCAAATCCTTTAATCTGTTTGTCAAAAGCCGGAAGTGCTTCGCGGATAGCTGCGATCGCATAATCGGGCAAACTTTCGCTCAAATCAGTCATCACAACTCCCGGCGTATAAGACGGCTGCACACTGCCTAGCGCCGTGGAAGGGCGATTTGCCAAAAAATCCCCCACAAGCTGCCCAGGGGCGTTGTAAGTGCCACCTCCTAACTCAAATGCCCGTTCTTCTAGGCGACGTTGAAACTCAATTCCTGCTAAGGGATGACCGGGATAATCCTCCGGCGTGATACCCACCACAATCCCGCTGTTAGCATTGCGTTCATTGCGAGAATATTGACTCATTCCATTAGTGACAACTCGCCCCGGTTCGGACGCAGCCGCCACTACCAAACCACCGGGACACATACAGAAACTATAGACAGAACGACCGTTTTGGCAATGGTGAACCAGTTTGTAATCGGCGGCGCCCAAAAGCTTATGGCCCGCCCGATCGCCAAAACGACAGCGATCGATGATAGTTTGGGGATGTTCCACCCGAAAACCAATAGAAAAAGGTTTGGCCTCGATGTAAACCCCGCGCGAAAACAACATTTCAAAAGTATCGCGGGCGCTGTGTCCCACCGCCAGAACTATATAATTACTAGCAATATATTCTCCACTGGCGAGGGTAAGTCCCTGCACTTTTCCCTTTTCGATGTGGATATCTTCTACACGACTTTGAAACCGAATTTCTCCGCCTAATGCTTCAATTTGGGCGCGAAGACTTTGGACAATTCCCACCAGTTTGAACGTGCCAATATGCGGTTTATTAATATATAAAATTTCTGGTGAAGCTCCTGCATTCACAAGTTCCGTCAACACCTTCCGCCCATAATGTTGAGGATCTTTAACTTGGCTGTAGAGTTTGCCATCGGAAAAAGTACCCGCACCACCTTCGCCAAACTGAGCGTTAGATTCTGGGTTGAATTCTGCTTTTTTCTTCCAAAATCCAAACGTGTCAACTGTGCGATCGCGCACTGCTTTTCCGCGTTCTAAAAGGATGGGACGAAACCCCATTTGTGCCAGCATCAGCCCTGCAAACATCCCGCACGGCCCTGTACCAATCACAATGGGGCGAATCGTCAAATTACTGGGGGCTTGCGCTACAAAGCGATAACTCGTGTCTGGCGTCACCATCACATGAGGGTCTTTTTTGAAGCGCGCCAAAAGTTGCTTTTCCTGTGTCGTCTCTACATCCACAATATAGACAAGGAGGATTTCTGCTTTTTTACGAGCATCGTAACTGCGCTTGAAGATGGAATAGCCGAGCAATTCTTCGGGGGGAATTTGCAGCTTTTTGAGAATCGCACTGGCGATCGCATCTTGAAGATGATCTAGGGGGAGTTTTATTTCAGTTATTCGTAACATATAGTGGAAGGGAGAAGGAAGAAGGAAGAAGGAAGAAGGAAGAAGGAAGAAGGAAGAAGGAAGAAGGAAGAATAAAAATCCCGAACAAAAGTATTATAACTATTTCACTGGACATCCTATGGGCGATCGTCCTCGGTCGAGCAATTTTTGATTTTTGAGTGGATAATTGCAGAAGCGTTATAATAAATAAAAAATTAAGTTTTGTAAAGACCCTTGACTGCAACATTTACACCCAAAAACAGCCGCACCTGGCACGCTCTCAACCCCCTGTGGCAAGGAGCCGAAGACGCAGTACAGAAGGGTTTGCCCCACACCAAGCTCGCGCCGGCGTGGCAAATACTGCTTCTGGGTGACGGTTCCCCCACCCGTCATCTGCAACTGCTGACAGGGGAACCCACAGAAGTTGATGTCATCGATATGTCTTTAGTGGGTGAAGACGCAGACGGGGCGCCCCAGCAAATTGTCGCCGTTCCAGGGCCGCGCCTGCGCCGCCAAGTGTGGCTGCGGACTGCTTCGGGACAGCGCTTGGCCTATGCGACTTCTTGGTGGGAAGCGAGTCATGTAGACGAATATTTGCAAAATAAATCTTTGCCAATTTGGGCTAGTTTAGCGAGGCTGCGGACAGAATTGTATCGCGATGTGCAGGGCATTTATTGCGGTAATTCGGCTGCTTTGGAGTCAGCTTTTGAACAGTCGGGGCCTTTTTGGGGGCGACACTATTTGTTTTGGCATCACGGGAAGCCATTGACGCTGATTTATGAGGTTTTTTCTCCTTATTTAACTAAGTATCTGGGGCCGATGCAATTGGATGTTGATTGAGACTGAGATCTTGCACCATTATAAATAAGGCTTTCTGGGCGGGCTAGAAGCCCACCCCACAAGAACATTTACCTATTGTGGAACAGGCATCTTGTGGCTTTCTGGGCGGGCTAGAAGCCCACCCCACAAGAACATTTACTATTGTGGAACGGGAGCATCTCATATTTGTAAAAACACTTCTTATGGCTGCTTTCTTCTGACTCTTGCCTCCTGCCTCCTGCCTTCTGCCTCCTGCCTCAAAACTCCAATTTCTAGCTTAGCTGCAAAAGTTGAGATGCTCCCTGTGGAACAGGCCGGAAAGCCTGTTCTTAAGAATAGTTCCGACGAAATTTTACTCGCAAACCGTCGCGGGGATGCGGAGCCGGTAGTGCGATCAAATTCAAATCTTGATCCGGTAACAGTTCCCATTCAAACTCCCGAACAATCTTTGCCGCAAACAACTTCATTTCTAACCGGGCAAATTCTTTGCCCAAACATTCTCGCAAACCCCCGCCAAATGGCACGTAGCTGAAAGGTTTAGCCGATCGCTCCGAGCTAAATCGATCGGGGTCGAATCGATCGGGTTCAGGATAAAGTTGACTATCCTGATGGGTTTGATTAATCCCAGAAACCACGTTCCAACCTTTAGGAATTTCATAGCCGCCGAACTCACAAGCATTAATTACTGTCCGAAAAACACCTCTCACCGGTGGAATTAAACGCAGCACTTCTCGCAGCACCTGTTCTAAATAGGTCATTTGTTTGAGTTGTTCCAATGTTAGGGGTTCAGTTGCGGGGAACTGCTGCTGTTCTGCCCGCACTTTTGCTATCACATCGGGATTTTGAGCTAGGAGAAGGCAAAAAGAGATGAGCGCCGAAGTTAAAGTTTCGTGTCCCGCAAACAGCAGCAACAGCACTTGATCTTTCAAATCCTCCAAACTCAAACTATTTCCCTCGTCATCGCGAGCCGAAATCAGCAAACTCAAAGCATCATTGCCACTAGGGGTTCCTTGTTGGCGATCGCGAATAATCTTTTCAAGTTCTGCCAACAGTAACTTCCTGCCATTTTTAGCTTTGCCAAACTGAGTAAAAGGCAAATCCCAAGGGATAGAAAATAAGCCCTCTGCAAAAGTTTCAAAATAATGACCAAGCGCCGTTTCCGAACCATTATCAATCCCAACTAACAACTTACCCGCAACATCAAAAGTATAATTTCTCAGTTCAGGATACCAAGTCAGCGTTTCCATTTTTGCCCATTTTTCCAAATAGCGCTGAGTGATATTTTCCATCGCGCCGATGTAGCCGACCAAAGCTCGTGGCTGAAACGCTTGGTACAGCAACTTGCGCCGATTTTGGTGGTTAGTACCCGTTTGCAACGCCAAGGAAAGCGGCCCTAAAAGCGCTCTCGTGCTGGGAGGCCAAGTCACAACAAAATATTGGTTGTCATTGCTTAAAACAAACAAATTAGCCTCTTGGCCACACATAAACACGGTAGGCTTTCCGAAAATGCTGGTTTTGAAAAGGGGCCCGTACTGCTGGTGGCGTTTTTTGGCGAATTGGGAATCTTGCAAAAAGTTGAGGGTATCGCCAATTAGGGGTAAACCGAAACTGCCGGGAGGTAAGGCCATTTTAGATTTTAGAGTTTAGATTTTAGATTTTTAATATCATATCAATTTTAGTTGAAGGGTGGGCAATACGCAGCAGACAAATTTCTGGTAAATTAACTTTTCTCTGTTTGTAGCCTGTAGGATGCGTCAGTCTTCAGGTTGGTACAAAAAATTGTGGTTTTTCCAACTGACGTACCTTAGTAGTTTTCCCGACAAACCAATTTAATTTTATGTCCTTTTAATTGGAATCTCGATTATAAATTCAGTACCTTTCCCCACCACCGAGAAGCACTTGATTTCACCTTTATGTTTTTCTACAATAATTGAATGGGAAATCGCTAAACCCATCCCCGTTCCTGAACCAATCCGTTTGGTAGTATAGAAGGGGTCAAATATCCGTTGCTTGACTTGATCGGTGATACCTGCACCGTTATCAGCAATTCTAATCACAGCGAGAGGACCTTCTACCTCTGTACGAATGCGGATAATTCCCGGATTTTCTAGCGGTTCTTGTAACACGTCAATAGCGTTAGCAATAATATTCATAAACACCTGATTCAATAGTCCGGCGTAGCACTCCACCCGTGGCAATTTTCCGTATTCTTTAATGATTTGAATAGCTGGGCGATGGTACTCCGTAGCCGCTACTTTAACGGGCTGAACTTTCAAACGGTGTTCTAAAATCATCAATGTGCTGTCGATGCCTTCGTGAATGTTAACTTTTTTCATGTCAGATTCATCGAGGCGAGAGAAATTCCGTAAACTCCGCACGATATCCCGGATGCGAGTGGCTCCCACCTGCATAGAAGACAGCATTTTCGGCAAGTCGTCTAGCACAAAATCCAGCTCTAAAACTTCTATTTCCTCCTGAATCGCTGGAGAAGGTTCCGGGTATTCATCTCGATACATTTGCACCAGTTTCATCAGGTTTCTGGCGTATTCTTCTGTGTAGGTAAGATTGCCGAAGATAAAGCTGACGGGGTTATTGATTTCGTGGGCGATTCCTGCTACCATCTGACCGAGACTCGACATTTTTTCTGCCTGCACGAGCTGAGTTTGAGCAAGCTTAAGTTCGCACAGAGTTACTTCGAGTTTGGCAGCTTGTTCTTGCGCTATCCGAGCTGAATCGACGCTTTTAGTGTAAAGTTCAGATTGACTGATGGCGATCGCCAATTGATCGCCAATTGCCTCCATTAACTCCACTTCCTCTTTTGTCCACTTACGCACCTCGCTGCAAGAAATGCAGCCAACAACACCAGTTAGACCCCCCGCACTTTTAATCGGCAAATCCAAGACAGACTTGCAACCAACCTCCAAAAAGAATTTTTGTTCTACGGGATCGCTGACAGTTGCAACATCATCTATTTGATAAACTTCCAAATTAGCGATTTTTCGCGGCAGCATACCCGTTATGTCAGCAGGAAAATAACCCAAAAGCGAGAATAAGTCATCATTCTTAGCTTCGTGGACGACATTCCAAGCTGGTGGCGAAGCGTCGGGCAAATACCAGATAAACACACAGCGATCAACTTGCAGCAAGTCGCGAATCTGCTGCACAGTTGTTGCCAAAATAGTATCTAAATCTAGAGATTCGCGGATATTGCTAGCTAGCTGGTTCAGCAGCGCTTCCTGCTCCGCTAATTTGCGGAATCTCGCTTCTGACTTTTGCAACTGTCTTTGAGATTCTTTTTGTTTTGTAACGTCCAAACCCAAACCGATTAAGCCGATCGCGTTACCAGAATCATCTTTGACCTTAGTTTTAATTGTCTCCAAATAATGTTCTTTACCATCAGCAAGCTGCATCACTTCTTCAGCATAACAGGGAACATCTTGGCTCCACGCTTGCGCGTCAGATTCCATGCACTTAGCAGATGCTTCTAATCCCAAAACTTCGGAATAGTGAGAGGCTGCTAAAAATCTTGATTCGGAAATACCCACATCTTCGCAGAAAGTTTTGTTAATTAATAACATCCGCCCGCTAGCATTTGTCAGCCATACCCAGATCGGAGCGTTGTCAATAATTGCCCTCAAAGTTTGCTTTTGTCTGGCGAGAGCTTCTTCTGTTTGTTTGCGTTTAATTCCCAGGGCGATCGTATCGGCACTTGAGGCCAAAGCAATCAGCGTTGATTCGTTCAACTCCTGGCGAGCAAACATCGCGATTACTCCCAGCAACTGATTGTCAACAATTAGCGGATATCCAGCAAAAGCCACCATTCCTTCACGCGCCGCCCATTTTTTGTCCTGGATTCGGGGATCTTCTTGCACAGAATTAGTGATGTGAGGTTGTCGCTCCAGGGCGATTAAACCAATCTTGAACTCGCCGACAGCAATGCGGCTGTGAGCGCCGTCAATATGAGTATATATCCCCGCGCTTGCTTGCAGTTGCAATACATTTCCGTCTTCATTCAACGTCCAAATCCGAGCAAAGGCAACATCCAAATGGCGCACAACTGCATCGGCGCAATATTGCAAAGTTGTACGCAAACTCTGGTTTTGAGTTAGAACAATTCCCACATCTGCTGTGAATAAAGAAAGTTTCAATTGTTCTGCTAAAGCTTGTTCTGCTATTTTGCGTTGTGTAATGTCGGTAGCAGCACCGAGACGCTGCTTAATTTTTCCGTCCTCTGTTCTGCTAAATACAATATTCCGGCTGACTAACCAGTGCCAACAATTCTGTTTGTCGCGTACCCGATATTCGTACTCAATAACTTCGCCGTCGGGAGCATTTTCTAATTGCTGAAAATAGCCGGGAAATTTAGCTAAGTCGTCAGGGTGGATGATGGTGGGCAGTAGATTGCTGCCCATGTTTTCAACTTCTGCCCTCGTATAGCCGAGGGTGTCAGTGATTTCGCGATTGCTGTAGACATTTCGCTGCTCGCTTTCATCGTAAACAAAGAGAAGATTCGGACTGGTATTGGCAATTCGCTCAACAAAACGCTGACTCTCTTGCAGCGCTGCTTCTGCTTGTTTGCGCTCGGTAATGTCGCGGCCGACACCATACATCAATTCTTCCTCGTAGAAACCCGTAGCAGTCCAGGCTATCCACCTGTAAGAACCGTTTCGACAGCGCCAGCGGTTTTCAAACCCAACGGTATTATTCCCCGCAGCAATACTTTCAGCTTCTTTTAAAGTAGCTTCACGATCGTCTGGATGCACGAATTCAATGAAGAGTTGGCCCACCATTTCTGCTGGAGAATAGCCGAGGATTTTTTCTGCTGCTGGGTTGATACGTTTTAAATAACCGTCAAAACTAATGACGCACAGCAAATCTAGCGAGAGACTAAAAAAGCGATCGCCCCCGTCGGGTTCGCTGGATGGGCGATCGTTTTGGGCTGCGACAGCAGAAGCTTTTGAGCCCGCCGATACCGCCAAAAAGACAATATTTACTATTCCCAAAAATCCCAGGGCGACTTGGCGGGCATAGAAATTATCGCCGCTGCCAGCTACGAGCCACCCATTTAACACCAGCAGTACAATTATCAAAATTGAGAATATACTGCCAGGGGCGATCGTCGCTACGCTGATTTTTTTTTCATACTGCTTTCTAGATTCTGGTTTTTGTATTGTGGTAAATGATCCCGTAATTTTTGTCCACAACACTTGCAGGAATTTCACCACTTTAGTGGTTTTAGATTCTTCTAGTTGAACTGAATGTTTCATTCTTTTACTCTAGAGTTACTGTGAGTTGTGCTGATTTAAAAATTACAATAAAGATGTTTAAATATTATAAATATTTCCTACTTTGCGAGCTCTAATATTGGATCATTGGGTAAATGTACCCAAAACGAGGAGATAATTAAGTGTATTTACGGAAGTAGCCACCAATCTCTTTTTAGCTGGGGTACGCATTTGCTAATTTTTGCGACTCAGAGAGAGTTTACTTATAATACTACGCGATATATTGTTGTTAGTCATTGGACATTTGGCCTAATTTAGCTAGTCCTAGACGCAGAACCTAATTATCTAGGCTGCACATGAAGCTGCTTACCGCGTTATAGTAGCGTGTTATACGGCAGTTTTTGCGTCTAGAAATAACTGGGTTTGATGTAGGAAAATACTGCGTGGAGCGCCCTGGCGGTGGGTTAAAAACCCCGGAATATTAGTCAAGTTCAAGCAGGTTTAATTTGAGCATAACTTATGAAGTTAAAATAAATATAAACTGCTAATTTGTGATGATAAAAGGAAAAAAAACTTCATAGCAGTTTTTCCTTGTAGGAGATGTTCGCCCGTAATGGCTAATTAGTAATTGGTGGTAATTGGTCACAGGCAATTGGTACTTGATACGAGTTAAAAACACTAAATATCAATTTTGTTCTGATTCATCCGCAGGCGATGGGGGCCAAGCAGCTTGGCGACCTAGTTGCTGTTGCCGAATTCGCTCCAAATTCCCCGCAGGAATAGAAGCTATGAGTTGCCGCGTGTAAGCTTGCTGCGGTTGGCGGTAAATGCGCTCAGCAGTGCCAATTTCCTCGATTTTACCTTTGTTCATCACGATCGCGCGATCGCTCATAAACTTGACCACGCTCAAATCGTGAGAAATAAAAATATAAGTCAGTCCAAACTCTGTTTGCAACTCCTTCAGCAAATTTAAAACTTGCGCCTGCACCGACACATCTAATGCCGAAACCGACTCATCGCAAATAATAAACTTAGGATTCAAAGCCAAAGCTCTAGCAATACAAATTCGCTGCCGCTGTCCGCCCGAAAACTCGTGAGGGTAGCGCCGCATAAAATCGGGATTTAAACCCACTCTATCTAACAAATAAGCCGCGCGATCGCGCTGTTCTTTGTGGTTCTTACCAAAGCGGTGAATCACCATCGGTTCCATCACCGCATCCCCAACATTTAGGCGCGGATCGAGAGAACTAAAAGGGTCTTGAAAAATAATTTGCAGATCGCGCCGCAGCCACCGCAATTTGCGATCGTACTCTTTTTGCATCCGATAATTAGCCATCCACTGCGATGCCGAACTACTTTTCGCAGGAGGCGTAATTTCTTGACCTTCAAAAAACACTTTACCGCTGGCGATCGGAATTAATTGCAGCAAAGCCCTCGCCAAAGTAGATTTGCCACACCCAGACTCGCCCACCAAACCCAAAGTCTCGCCCGGATAAACCTCAAAAGAAATATCGTTTACCGCCATAAATAAGCGTTTGGTTTCGCCAAACATCCCCTGCACCGGAAAACCGACGCGCAAGTTATCAACAGCTAGCAAAGGGCCAGAAATATGCGGCAACCGAGGCGGTTTTCCTGTTGCAAAAGCGGAATTTCCCCCGCTGTTGTCGCCGTCTAAATCGGCATTTTTCTCGACAATTACTAATTCGCCGCTAGCATTTGTGGTGACATCCATAAAATCGGAAACTGTCGGCAAGCGGCGCAGTTGCCGATCGAGAGTTGGGCGGCAAGCTAACAGACCTTTTGTGTAAGGATGTTGGGGATTGCTGAAAATTTGTTCGATCGCACCGCACTCAACAATCTTGCCTCGGTACATCACCGCCACCGTATCGCCAATTTCAGCAATGACGCCCAAATCGTGGGTAATAAAAATCATTGCCATGCCTCTAGAGTCGCGCAACTCGCGCAGCAAAGCTAAGATTGTTGCCTGCACGGTTACGTCCAAAGCCGTGGTAGGTTCATCAGCAATTAATAGAGTGGGATTGCAAGAAATGGCCATTGCAATCATCACGCGCTGGATTTGACCGCCTGATAGTTCGTGGGGATAGCGATCGAGCATAGCTTGTTTTTGGCCGTTGACGAGCTGCATCAAATCGCGATCGTCCTCCATAACTGCTTGATTCCCCGCAGCAGTCCGGGAGTGCTCTTGCCGCAAAGCCAAACACCGCTGCCTGAGCTCATCGTCGCCCGGTAGCAGCTTCACCTCTTGTAGCAGAGAAGCAGCTTGGCGCCGCGCTTCTGTCTGCGACACCTGTTGGTGCAAACAAATGGCTTCTGTGAGTTGAAATCCGATCGTATAAACAGGATTTAGCGAACTCATCGGCTCTTGAAAAATCGTCGCAATCTGGCTGCCCCGGTATGTTTGTTTTTCCCTGTCGGGCATTTCCAGCAGATTCACAGGCCCATTGCTAACGCCGTCTTTTGTCGGAGAAAACCAAATTTCGCCATCGATTTTGGTTGACGAACTCGACAGCAAACCCATAACAGCCAGGGATGTTACCGATTTTCCCGACCCCGACTCTCCCACGATGCCCAGAGTTTGCCCTCGCTTGACCTCAAAGGAAATGTCGTCAACCGCTTTGACGGTTGCAGACGCATCGCCTGCGTCCGCAGATTGAAATTGAACCCGCAGGTTGCGAACTTCTAGGACGGTTTCACTCATGGAAGTCTATGGCAAAAATTAAAGGGAGATTAAGTGGATTGTAGCAGGGCCTGTGGAAGGCAGAAGGCACGGGGAAAGTTTTAAGATTGCTTCGTTCCTCGCGAAGCGTGGCAATCTGAAAACTCAGAGCTAGTTATAGCGGCTATCAATCAGGTGAGGTACTCGCCGGCTTTCTTACCAATTCCCGAATCGAAAATCGAAAATCAAAAATCGAAAATCCCAATCAGTACCTCACTCAATTGACAATTGCGATAAGTGCCTTCTGCCTGTGAGTAATTTTCCTTAAAAACCGATGACTTGAGTGTCAGCAGGCAGTGCAGTGGCCTCGGAGACCTTTTTAAACACAGTTGCCTGCTCGTTTAAGGAATTAGGTCTGGCCTGTCCGGGATTAGTGCCTTGCAACTGAAGCCGCATTTGACCTTCGGGAGTCAATTCAAAAACAGTCTCAACAGTTTCTGTGCTGCTGAGGCCGACATCAATGTGCATCG
Organism: Microcoleus sp. K1-B1; assembly: GCF_036704705.1. NCBI lineage: Bacteria > Bacillati > Cyanobacteriota > Cyanophyceae > Oscillatoriales > Microcoleaceae > Microcoleus > Microcoleus sp. K1-B1. Next base: position 62,055 of record NZ_JAUBSH010000013.1, read on the forward strand.
GTTTTTCACCCTGATTAACTTTGTACCTCATTTCTTTGGCGCGGGCGGCTCCGTCGGGGCCTTTAGCCATGAGAAACAATTTGCCTTCTGGGGCAAAGACGAAGGTGAAAGACTCACCGGAGGGGACTGTGCCTTGCCATTGGCCCAGGAGTTGCTGGTCGAGGGTGCTAGCGGCCGGGGCTGCTGTTTCTTGGGCAATTGTTGGTGTTGCTGCGGATGCTGGGCCGAGTGAGGCGTTGAAGCTAATGAGGATGCCCAAGCAAAGGCTACCTGCGATCGCTTTACCAATCATTTTTGAATTAGACATGAGACCGATCTAAAAATTGGTTATTTGTTTTGTACACTGTAGCGGTAAAACCGTACTTTGTTTAGTTTAAATCCCTTTGATGGATAGATAATGGATAGATATAGGTTGAGGTTCAAACCTGCAACGCAGTTGTCATCCCCGGACTAAAGCTTTTCCTGAGCTTGTTGAAGGGTCACGAGGCTTTCAGTTTTTTTTATTGTAAAATCCAATACAAATCCGGCTTAAGCTGCACAGTTCGCTGTTTTGAGTTAATTTTTCTTAACTCAAAACAGCTAATTGACTATTGCGTTCGATCGCACAGATAGTTTGGCAAATCGATCGCATTAATAGTCTGTCATTAATTTTTTTCAGTATCGGGTTCGACTTGTTCTGTCGGAGATGCCGGCGCGGGTTGCTGTGGATTTTGCGATCGTTTCATGCGTTCCAATGCCTCTGCGTAAGACCAAGCCACGCTCACAAGAAAAGCTTTCGCCATGCCGGACAAATTTTGTGCATCCTCGCTTTCAGGCGCTTCAGCTTTTTGGTTGCCGTCGTTCATCATGTTTTTGTTTTCTCCCGGGCAGGTTTTTCTAGCGATTTTTTGCAGTCTGCGATCGATACCCACAAATTATGATTTTTCTTGCACCCGCACCCTACGTATCTTTGAGGATATGACCTTGATTACCACGAATAATATCATAAATACGCTGATTGGATGACCACATCAGAAAGAAACCTTAACTTCGCTGGTTGCCCGCAGCACTGACTCTTGCTGGAAAGTGCGCTTGTAAGTTTCGATAATTTCATGAATAGCTTGATTTTTTTCCGGACTACTTTCATAAATTAAAATAACTATTTTAGAATTTTCTTTAATCAGAATTCCCGAACTGTTGAGAAACTGCCCGGAGCCGTCTAATACGGTTAGCCCTTCCCGAAAGCGAGGGGTAATAACTGCCTTGACAAACTCCTGCCATTCTGATTCAGAAATTGTCTCGCCTCCCGGTTTTGTTAAGCCAAAATACAGTTCATCTTTGAGGAGATTTGTTTGCTTGGCATTAGTCTCGGAAGTTTCGGGCAGTTGAGCGCGGGCAATTGTCGCAGGACAAACAGGCAGGATGAACAGCAGGCCGGTCAAGCAAAGACTGTTAAGATGTTTATTCATCAGGACTTACGCGGAAATTCTATATTGTGGGACGTTGTTTCTAGCGTGCCCTTGAAATGCTGATTGAGAATGCTGCAATATCTCAGTTTTAACCACCAAGTCTGAGCAACGGGTTTTTAACGCGAATTTGATTTAAGTTAACATAAAATACTTCCAACTCAAAAACCCAGTTTCTCAGGGGAAACTGGGTTTTTGAGGATCTGTTCTAGTTTATTTAGGATCGCCTACTTGATTGCGTCTGTCGTAAGCTGTTGCGGCCTTTAAATTGTAAGTCAAAAAAAATCCAATTCTTGTGGGGGAGTAGGGGTTGGGCGTCCCGCCCGCCCTGAATATACAATTTAAATTCGCGACAGCTTATTAAGTAGCTCAACCTATTTAAACGTCAAACTTTTCAGGTGTTCAGAAACCCGGAAGGGCCAGCACTCTTGGCTGCGCCCCAAAAGCAATCAGGTTTCTCAGTGTTATATTTTTTTAGGTGGAGCTACTAATCCTTTAATTCGCGGATACTTCTCTTAGCAGTGTCTTGATACATCTCCCCCATTTCTTTCACGGCAGCTCCTGCTTCTTGCCCAATCTTCTGAGCTCGTTCGCCGGGAGAGTCAGAGGTTTCGCGAGCTTCTTGCCTCCATTCCCGGGTTGTTTGGGGTCTTTCAGGATTGTTGAGCTCAGACTTTGAGCTGGCTTGCGTGCCAAAACCTTTGTTAGTGCGTCCCGAATCAACAGTGGTTGTCAGCACCAGAAAACCGACTAGGACAACACTCAAAAAACTCTTGATTTGAAAGCCCTTAAGCAGGGAACTGATGCGAGCAATGGCTGTGGAAATCAAATTCATCTCAGTAATACTCCCTAAGTTGATTGGTGATAATTTTCAACATTTTTTCATCTAATTGACTCGCTCCAAAATTAGCAGCTAATGCGAGGTAAAGCCAACTTAGCTTTAACTTGCGATCGACCACCTAAATAGAGTTATAGGTTAGCGATAAAATCTGGTAAACACGCAACCTATGTGTCAGCCAACTAGCTTTTTCACACATGAATATCACGTTAACAGCAGCAAAATAGTTCTACCTCTAACTAAAGTCATAACTTAGTTAGAAGCAAAAAACATATTTTTATACACATGGTTAGACAATTTTTAATCAATCATGCTCTGCAGGGCAAATTCTTATTGCAAGCGATCGCCCGTTTTTACGTCAAACCAGTGCAGCAACTGAGACGGAAAAACCAGCTCTACAATTTCGGAATTCCAGTGGCGGTCATTTGGCAGCAAAGCCCGCACCGTTACTGACTCCAAACCTTTAACTCGGACGCTAACTAAATTTTGCATTCCCAAGTTTTCCACTAAATAAACCTCACCTTTAATTGCCTCTGGGGTCGCTATCTTGCCGGCCTCTGCATCTGCAAAGCCGACGTGTTCCGGGCGAATTCCCAACACAATTTCTGGCGGCACAGTCGGCATATCTGGTAGTCGAACTCGAAAATCGCCCAAAATCGCAAAATTGCCCTGGCATTTAAGCACGAGCAAATTCATTTGCGGGCTGCCCACAAAACCAGCCACAAATTGATTGGCAGGACGGGTATAAATTAAGTGTGGCGGATCGAGCTGCTGCACGCTGCCGCTGTTGAGAACTGCGACTTTTGTAGAAAGCGTCATTGCTTCGGTTTGGTCGTGAGTGACGTACACTACAGGAGCTTTTTGGGAGGAAAATAATTGTTTGAGTTCGGCCCTAACTTTTTCCCGTAATAATGCGTCGAGATTGCTCAAAGGTTCGTCGAGCAAAAATACTTCCGGTTGGCGCACTAATGCGCGGCCGAGGGCCACTCGCTGCCGCTGTCCGCCTGATAGTTTTCCGGGTTTGCGATCGATTAATTCCGTCAATCCGAGGGATGCTGCAACTTCTGTCACTAATCGGTTGATTTCGCTGGAGGAGATTTTGCGAAGTTTGAGGCTCGATGCCATATTCTCGTATACTGTCATGTGCGGATACAGCGCGTAACTTTGAAAAACCATTGCAATATCGCGATCGCCCGGTCTGAGATAAGTGACATTGCGATCGCCAATTCTAATCTCGCCTCTAGTCGGCTGTTCTAACCCTGCAATTAACCGCAGCGTCGTAGATTTGCCACACCCCGACGGCCCCAACAAAGTCAGAAATTCCCCTTCGCTGACATCCAAACTAATGTCTTTTACGGGAACAACTTTAGGGCTGTAGGTTTTATTGAGGTTTTTTAGTTGCAATTTTGCCATGATTTTTAAAGTGTTGACTGTTGACTGTTGACTGTTGACTGTGTTGTTTGACTCGTTCCCAGCCAGAACCCAGGAACCAGTTCAATCTAAAATCTAAAATCTAAAATCTAAAATCGATTTATCCTTTTACAGCCCCCGCAGTTAAACCTTGAACGATGCGCCGCTGGAACACCAAAACCAGCAAAACCAAGGGCAAAGTTCCCAAAACGGTCGCTGCGGCGATCGGGCCGTAAGGAATCTCAAATACTGACACCCCGCTGAGTTGAGCCGTGGCAACGGGGATTGTTTTTAGAGATTCGCGAGTCATAAATGTTAGTGCAAATATAAACTCGTTCCAAGCTGAAATAAATGTTAAAATTCCCGTTGTGACTAACGCGGGAAATGTCATCGGTAGTACGATTTGCCACAGCATTTGAAAAGTGTTGTAGCCGTCAACTTTAGCGGCATCTTCCAAATCTTTTGGCAACTGTTGAAAGAAACTCCGCATTACCAAAATTGTCAGCGGCAGATTGATGGCGGTGTAAGGAATAATTAATGCTAAATAATTATTTCCTAAATCCAAAGCTTTGACAATTTCCAGCAGTCCCAAAAATAGCAGCACCGCCGGAAATAGCGTCACAATCGTCACAGTTGCCAGGATGATTCTCTCGCTCCACAGCCGCAACCGGGCTAAAGCGTAAGCTGCGGGAGCGCCTACTGCTAAACACAGCAATGTTGAAGTAATGGAAACAAAAGCGCTATTTAAAATGTAAAGTGCAAACGGGCGGCGCTGGAAGAGCGACAGGTAATGCTCGAAAGTAATTCGTTTGGGAATGTAGACGTTCGGAATCGCTGAAATATCCGCATTTACTTTGAAAGAAGTTAACACTTGCCAGATAATGGGTGCGAGAAAATATGCGACGATTAATATCGCTGAGATTGGCAAGATTAATTGCCGGATGTTAAAGGTTTTTTTGCTAGGTTGTTCGCGGGCGATCGACATACTTTATACCAATCAAATAAATGTGCAACTGTGGGTTATCTCAAATCTAAAATCCCCAATCTAAAATCGTCTTAGTTTCCTCCGGCTGCATTGGTGCGGGCTCTCGATAACAGGTAAGCGGCGATCGCAACTGCTGCCACTAACATCAAAAAAGTACACACCACCAAAGCCGCCCCGTACCCAAAGTCTAAATACCTCATTACCGTGCTGTAAATGTAGATAGAAACCGTCTCTGTTGCCCCCGCCGGCCCCCCTCCCGTCATCACCTGAATCAAGTCAAAAATGCCGAAAGATTGGGCAAATCGAAACAGCAAAGCAATCACAATCTGCGGCATCAGCAGGGGCAGGGTAACTTGACGGAAACTCTGCCAGCTACTCGCGCCGTCAATCGCGTGGGCTTCGTACAAATCACCGGGAATTGATTGCAATCCTGCTAGCAAAAGCAAGCTGACGAATGGCGTAGTTTTCCACACATCCGCTGTAATCACTGCCATCATAGCCAAAGTCGGATCTCCCAACCAGCTAATGCTATTTTGAATCAATCCCAAACGCATCAAAACATCGTTAATTACGCCGTATTGGTCGTTGAAAATCCACGCCCAAGCTACTCCCATCAATGCAGTCGGTAGTGCCCAAGGTAGCAGGGAAATCGTCCGCACGATGCCGCGCCCTGCGAAGGATTGATTTAAGACTAAGGCAATGCCCATACCGATAATTAATTCCAGCACAACAGAGGCGACTGTAAATACTGTGGTGTTGGCTAAAGTTTGCCAGAAACGCCCGTCACCTAACATTCGACTGTAGTTAGCAAAACCGGAAAAAACCAGTTTTAATTCAGTACCGAGGTTTTGGGTGAATAAACTCAGCCAAAAAGCGCGCAATATTGGGTAAGCAAATACTAGCATCAGAATTATCAAAGCTGGTGCTACCAATATCCATCCGGTTTTTTGTTCGCGCTGTCGCATCTTGTCTAATTGCATATTGTTCACCTTTAATTTATTTTTGGGCGGGCAAGATGCCCACCCCACAATGAAAACTTCACTCTTTGTGGAACAGGCATCTTGCCTGTTTCTAACTCTTTGTGGAACAGGCATCTTGCCTGTTTCTAACTCTTTGTGGAACAGGCATCTTGCCTGTTTCTGACAGAGGCAAGATGTCTAATTTACGAAGCTTGGGGTTGTTTCAAACTGCCTAATAAATTACGAGTTTCGCTAGCTGCTGCTTTCATTGCTTGTTCTGCACTCATTCTCCCGGTAAAAGCTGAACTCAAATAACGCTGCAAAATATCAGAAGCTTGAGCGTATTGTGCCAGGGGCGGGCGCAAAGCTGACCGTTCCACTACTTTTAGCAGTTGCGGATAGTGGGGATATTTGGCGACTATTTCTTTGTTGGTAAATAGGGATTTGTAACTGGGAACTAAACCGGTTTGTAAAATAAATTTGCGTTGGGTTTCCTCGCTGGTAAGATACTGAATTGCTTTCCACGCTTGTTCTGGATGTTTTGAGGTTTTGGCAATTCCCCAACCCCAGCCGCCCAAGCAGGAACCGCCTGTTTTACCCGTACTGCTGAGCATTGGCTCGATCGCAATTTTGCCTCTAACATTCGATCCTTCGGCATTTGCCAGCTTCCAAACATACGGCCAGTTTCGCAAAAATAGTGCTTTGCCGTTTTGAAACAACAGCCTGGTTTCTTCTTCGCCGTAGGTGGTGACACCCGGAGGAGAAATGCCAGAGGCGATCGTATTTTTGAGAAATTCCACTGCTTTAATTGCCTCCGGTTTATCTAACCCAACTTCAAAAGTTTGCGGGTTAGCCCAGAAGCCGCCGAAACCGGAGAGTACCTCGACAAACATCGCAGAGACTCCCTCGTATTGTTTACCTTGCCACAGATAACCCCAAGTTGCTTTTCCCTGTTTCTGCAAGTTTTGAGAGATTTTTACCATCTCTTCAAAGGTTTTCGGGGCTGGAATTTTCGCTTGTTCTAAAATGTCTTTGCGGTAATAAAGCATTCCGGCATCGGAAGCGTGGGGAATTCGGTAAAGTTTGCCCCGATACCGCCCGCCTTCGACGTTACCTTGGATAAATTTTGATAGTTGTTCGGGGGGAATTCTGTCTGTCAAATCGCTTACCCAACCTGCGGCTGCAAATTTGGGAACCCAGACAATATCCATGTTGATGATGTCGTAGGGCGATTCGCCTAAAAGAAAGGCAGATGTGTAAAGATTTTCTATGAGGTTGCTGTCAAAAGGCCCTTCTATGAGGTTGATGCGAATGTCGGGGTTTTTCTGTTCAAATTCTTTGACAAAGGGTTTCCAGTTAACAAGGTCTTGACCTTGCATTAACATGGTGAGCACGACTGGCTGTTGAGTCAGTGCCGGCAGAATAAATAACAGCAAGACGGCGGCTAATGTGGCAGCGAATAAGGCTAAAAGACGGGGACGCTTCTGGCTTCGTTGCTGCGGGGAATTTATTTTTTGCATTTGCTTTTGAGAAATGGCGGTGCGATCGCCTTGTTTCTCTCATAACTCGCTTTCTTTTGTTTCGCTGCATTTAGCGAGTTTGTGCAATAAAAATTTAAGTAAACTTTAGCTTACTTAATAATGCTTGAGTGGAAAGTGCAAATTTTGATTTAATTGATTAGATGGCAAGTTAAATCAACATCTATCTACAGATAGATATTAAACCTATTACAAAAATCATCAACTATCTTGAGATTATCTGCGTTTATCTGTATTTATCTGCCTGTCATCTGCGGTTGATCCTTCAATCAAAGATTTATGCAATTCAAGTCTATTGAGAACATTTAAATAAATAATTCTTCCTTCTTCCTTCTTCCTTCTTCCTTCTTCCTTCTAAATACAAAAAACACCGCTCCTCAAAACAGGAGAACGGTGTATAGGGGGTGTTATGGGTTGTTGTCTGGGATTAACCTTAACAAATCAGGCTCGGCTGAGGCTATGCCTTGTGATGGTTCAAAAATTGGCACAAACCTGCATTATCTGTCGCCGCTCGATCGACCTTTGCGATTAGCCCAACCATTCCACAACAGCATCCTGCTTGGTATTGGTGCGCCGTTCGGGAGTTTCGCGGTTGAATTTCAAGTGGATGGCGCGGTTTTGTTCGCCGTCTGCTGCTACTGCAAAAATCGGATAGTCGATTAAGCCGTCTTGGAAGGACATCTGGAAGCGGAAAGTGCCGTCCGGATTGAGTTTAATCGGCTGTCCGCCTACGTAGACGGTAGCGTCGGGTTCGGTGGCGCCGTAGACGATCAGTTCGGCATCAGCAACTAACCAGAACTGGCGGGGGCGCATCGGGGCGGCGAAGCCAACTCCCGACATACCGACACCCGACATACCGAAACCGGACATCGTGAGACCTGACATACCGACACCCGACATGGTGAGGCCGGACATACCGACACCCGACGCGGTGAGGCCGGACATACCGACACCCGACGCGGTGAGGCCGGACATGGTGGGAGCCGCCCACATTCCGACGCCGGAGGGGAACACGTAGGAACTGAGAGCTTGTTCGTGAATGCCGACTTGCTGGACGGAACCGGCGACGTGCTGCATGGAACCGAAAATAGAACCCGCTACCCGCAGGGATTCGGCAGATTCTGCCATGCCGAAGATTTGTTCGTAGATAGCGTTTTCGGTGCTGTAACCGAAGCCATTGGCTGCTTGTGCCATTTTCTTGGCCGGAGGAACCAGTTCGGCGAAGGTTTTGCCTTGCAAGTCTTCTTCCCAGTCGAGGGTGATGAATTGATCTTCAATCCAGTCGCTGGGATAGACGGGAGGAACGCGGACTTCTGCCGATCGAGCTAATACCAGCCAGCGGCCATCTGCACAGCGGTAGCCAATGTCGATCGCGTAGTCCCGATCGCTCACGGGGATTGGCACATACCATTCCCGCGCCAATTCGTCGCAGGGATATTCTTGAATACTGTGCGGGCTTTGAGTGTCGAGGTTAACATCTGTAACGTCGTAGATCCGCAGGGCGAGTTGCTGTCCTCCTTGGCGACGCAATTCTTCTTTGCGATCGTTGGGAATGTCCCAGTAAGTGTAGGCCCATTCTGGGTCGCGGGGCATTAAAACAACCCGGCTTTCGCCGTAGCCGTTGGGCAAATCTGCTAAACCTTCATCTACAGACGACAAAGAACCGCCTGTTCTATCTTCTTGACCGAGTTCAAACTTTGCTGCTTCCACTGCTTCTTGTGCCTCTAATTTGCGAGATGGGCTGTAGGAAAATTTGGTGCGCTGAATTTCTTGAATTGATGCCAGGAGTTGCGATTTCCGCATCCGGCTGTAGCGAGAGACTCCACATTCGCTAGCAACTCTGCGGAGTTGTCGCAAAGTCATCTCTTCTAATGGTGGGCGTTCTTTTGCCATGAGTTGGTTCTCCACTAATTTAGGATGGCGGGTTAGATTTTTCGTTTCAACACAAATGTGTTGACTTTTTGAGTTAGAAACTCTTTTAAATCTACATATTATCGAGCTTCCAAATCTCTCCAACCTTTGAAGCCTTGCTTGTTTTTAGCTTGTCTTTTCCCCGTGCGATCGGGGGTTTTGACTTCTTGGCTTCTGCGCGCACCGTCCGATCTAAATAAAACTTTTCTGTCGATTCTTGATTGACAAGATCGATTTTTTGAGTGCGATCGGTGCTGCTAGCAACGCTGTGCTGGCAGCACACGCGCTATTCGACTCCCAGGGCTGCTTAATCGAAGCATTTCTTTGGGATCGCTTTGTCATGACTTAATGTTGCAGACAACTTGCGATCGGGTCAAGGGGTCTTTTGCCTCAATCCTGGGTACTTATACGCATTTTCGTGATTTTGGGGATCAATATGTCAGGGAATCTTGACATTGTGGAGATTTGGGGGATCGGTGCGGCAACGAATGTCAGAATTTGATGACAAATTGGAATAGGGGGCTTTTGATGGGTTTGGAGGGTGGGGGCGATCGTTTATAATATGTATGCCTTTAGGAACATGACATTTTATAAAAATTGCGGTTTTGCCCGCTGGATGAGTGAAGAAGGTGAAAAGCAATCACAATCACTCGCTGAGAAGAATCAAATGACACTAACGGGCGATCGACGCAGACAACTACACGATGCTTTGATTTCTGCTTACTATACTGAACCAAAACTTAAGCAGTTTGTAAGGTTACAACTGGACAAGAACCCGGATGTAGTAGGAACAGGTGCTGATTTAGCAGAACGTGTACTCAAGTTAATTGAAAATGCAGAATCTCATGGATGGGAAGCTCAACTCATTTTCGCGGCTCGTGAGTCGAACCCAGGCAATCCCAAGTTATCCGCTTTTGTCCGAATATATGAGACTGAATATTTGCAACAACTAGCACAAAGAGCCAACTCTTACGAACTCGAAGAAGTTGATGCGGAGAGTGCTATATTCCAGGTTAAGGCAGAAGTTTTACGAGTGATTAACAATCAACCTCATGTCAATGATCAGTTGATGTGTTTGTTGGTAGAAATACGAGATAAGTTGAACGAACCGGGGCCAACTGCGGCAGCCAAGGCGAAGCTTGCTTTAAATCTTATTCCTGGCTTTCTTGTCTATGAGTTTGAACTAGATACAGAAAATTCGTTGCGGAGGCTGCGTCAGCCGATCGTCCAACTGTTTCAAAAGGCACTTAACGAGGGAAAGTAGTTCGCCCCGACCCGTATCGGGGCTTGTCCGCATTCCGAGAAGAAGATAAAGACTTATTTTTTGGACGGGAGGAGTTTGTCGAGAAGTTAGTAGAGGCTGTGAAACAACATTCTTTAGTACCTGTAATTGGTGCTTCTGGGAGTGGTAAATCTTCTGTTGTGCTGGCTGGACTAATTCCTCGTTTGCAAGCAGAGGAAACCTGGCTGATTGCATCTTTTCGTCCGCAGAATCAGCCATTTTATGGGCTGGCTTCAGCTTTAGTCCGCGTGCGCTATCCAGAATTACAGAAAGATGAGCAGGATAAAGAAACATCCAAGCGGTTTGATTTGATGAAGGATCTTAAACTATGGCAGTTAGTAATTAACATCCTGGAAGAAAATCCTGGCAAGCAATTATTGCTAGTAATTGACCAGTTTGAGGAATTATACGCTCTTGATAGCGAAGAGCAGCAACAATTTGTAGATGCGCTGTTGGAAGCAATCAAAGAAAATCCAATTCGTTTCAAATTGGTGTTAACCATCCGCACTGATTTTCTCGATCGCATTATGATGTATCCCCGCTTTAAGGAAGCGGCTTTACAGCAGGAAAGCCATAAATTTCTGGGGGCGATGAACCGAGAGGAGATGAGATCCGTCATTGAGTTAGTCGATCGCCCTACCCAGAAGAAGATAGTCGAATTGGAGGAGGGACTGACAGAGCGCATTTTGGATGATGTGCAGCAAGAACCCGGAAGTTTACCACTACTGGAATTTGCTCTGACACAGTTGTGGAAAGAAAACAAGGGAGGAACATTAACTTTTCAGACATATGAAAAGATTGGAGGTGTGAAAAAGGTGCTAGCCAATCATGCAGACAAGATTTACGATCGACTGAATGAAGAGGAGAAACAACAGGCACAACAAATCTTCTTACAGTTAGCGCGTCCAGGAGAAATGCTGGAAGATATCACTGTGGCGGTGGATACCCGACGGCTAGCGACGCGCGCTGAAATAGGAGAATCTAATTGGAATTTAGTTCAGAAACTTGCGAGTTCCGATCCGGATAAACCCGATAAGGAGAGACAGCTACCGCTGTTAGTAACCGGACGGAACGATCGAACAGGAGATCAGACAGTTGAGGTTGTCCATGAGGCGTTGATTCGAGAATGGGAAAAGTTACAGCAATGGATTGATGATGACCGCGCTTTTCTCACTTGGCGACATCAACTGTGGGCACAAATGGAGATATGGAATTATGGAGATCGAGATCAAGGAGATTTGTTAAGGGGAAGACCTCTAGTTATTGCTGAAGATTGGTTGCAAAAACGCCGCTCGGAGTTGATAAATGAGCAGGAATATATCGAGCAAAGTTTGAAGCTACACAAACAAAAGCAACAGAAACAGAAACACATCCGGTGGGGGATTTTTTCAGTGTTGATGGGATTTTTGGGCATTGCGGGGGGGCTGTGGTGGCACGCAGAATCTCAAAAACAAAAAGTTGAAAATAGCCAAAGCCAACTTAGGATTAATTATTCAGCTGCACTCTTTAATCAAGGGCAAAATTTCGATGCACTGATGGCAGCTTTGCAAGTCGCCAAACCACTACCCTCAGAACCCAAGCCACCAATAGAAGTAGTAGAGGGGTTGCGACAAGCGGTTTACGGGGTAATAGAGCGCAATCGCTTGGAAGGTCATAGCAATTGGGTCAATGGCGTCAGTTTCAGTCCCGATGGCAAAACCCTGGCCTCTGGCAGCGGTGACAATACCATCAAACTTTGGAATGTCGATACTGGCCAAGTAATCAGCACTATCGAGGCACATAACAGTCCGATCACAAGCGTCAGTTTCAGTCCCGATGGCAAAACCTTAGCTTCTGGTAGCGCTGACAACACCATCAAACTTTGGAATGTCCAGACGAGCAAAGTAATCACTACCCTCAACAAGCATAGCAAGGGACTTCGTAGCATCAGTTTCAGTAGAGATGGCATCCTAGCTTCTGGCAGCGATGACAGCACCATCAAACTCTGGGATGTCAAAACTGGCAAAGTAATTCACACCCTCAAAGGGCATAAAAATATAGTCTATAGCATCAGTTTCAGTCCCGATGGCAAAATCTTAGCTTCTGGCAGTGCTGACAAAACAATCAAGCTCTGGAATGTCAAGACGGGCAAAGAAGAAAAAAGCCTTCCGGAGCATGAGAATGCAGTCTTGAGCGTCAGTTTCAGTAGAGATGGCGCCCTAGCTTCTGGCAGCGCTGACAACACCATCAAACTCTGGGATATCAAAACGGGCAAAGTAATCCACACCCTCAAGGAGCATAAAAATTCAGTTTTTAGCGTCAGTTTCAGTGCTGACGGCAAAACCCTAGCTTCCGGCAGCGACGACAATACGATTAGACTCTGGGATGTCAAGACTGGTGAACGAACAACCATATTCACTGAACATAACAATACAGTCCGCAGCCTCAGTTTCAGTCCTGATGGCAAAACTCTGGCTTCTGGCAGCGGTGACAACTCCATCAAACTCTGGAATATCTCCTCAGGCAAAGAACAAACCTTTAAAGGGCATCAGGATTCAATCTTTAGCGTCAGTTTCAGTCCAGATGGCAAAACTCTAGCTTCTGCCAGTCCTGACAAAACCATCAAACTTTGGGATCTCACCACAGGCAAACAAAAACCCCTCAAGGGGAAAGAGCATAGTAAATTTGTCAGGAGCGTTAGTTTTAGTCCCGATGGCAAAGTTCTTGCTTCTGGAAGTGATGACCAAACCATCAAACTCTGGAATATCGATAAGGACAAGGGCGAATTAATCCGCACCATTGAGGACGCGCATAGCAAGCCAATTTATAGCGTCAGTTTCGGTGCCGATAGCAAAACTCTGGCTTCCGGCAGTGAAGACAAAACCATCAAAATTTGGGATCTCGATACGGACAAACAAACAATCCTTAAGGAGCATGATAAGACTGTCAGGAGTGTCAGTTTCAGTCCCGATGGCAAAACCCTAGCTTCTGGCAGCGATGACAGTACCATCAAACTCTGGGATGTTAATACTACGGGTAAATCAAAAAACACCCTCACTGGGCATGATAATTGGGTCAGTAGCGTCAGTTTCAGCCCCGATGGCAAAACCCTGGCTTCTGGCAGTGCCGACAAAAGCATCATACTTTGGGATGTTGGTGTCGATAAACCAATAATAAAAAACATCTTCACAGAAGTCAGTACGGTCTATGGCGTCAGTTTCAGTCCCGATGGTAAAACCCTGGCCTATGGCACTGACGATCCAGGCGTTAAATTATGGGATTTGAATACTGGAAACATAATTACCCTCGACGGACACACCAATGGGGTCTATAGCATCAGTTTCAGTCCTGATGGCAAAACCTTGGCTTCTGGCAGTGGTGACGCAACAGTTATTTTGTGGAATTTGGATTTTGATGATTTACTGGTGCGGAGTTGCAATTGGGTGCGTCCCTATTTGCAGAATAACCTCAATGTGAGTGAGGACGACAAGAAACTCTGCGATGGTATTGACACTAAACAAAAGTAGAGTAGGGACAGGATTAATCGCGTCTAGAAAATCCGATGCAATTGAAACTGCGATCGCACTACTCATGAGAAACCCGACTTTTTGAAGAAGTCGGGTTTCTCATGAGTCTTGTATAATAGGGCGAGCTGCTCGATCGCATTTATAATATTTCTCAAATAGGTAAACTTAGGTAATAGCCGATCGCGAGGCCGCACAATATGTTCAACAACACCATTACCATTCCCCAAACCTTCAAAGTAACTCACGAACAGTTCCAGCAAATTGCAGCCGTCAACCGTGAGTTAAGGCTAGAGAGAACTGCTACAGGAGAATTAATTGTTATGCCACCCACAGGAAGCGATACAGGCAAACGCAACCAAGATGTGTCAGGACAACTCTGGCAGTGGAATCCCCAAACAAAGCTGGGAGTAGTATTTGACTCTTCTACCGGTTTTCAACTGCCCAATGGGGCCGATCGCTCTCCTGACGCTTCCTGGGTTAAATTAGAACTGTGGCAAACTCTCACACCCAAAGAACAAGAAGGTTTCGCTCCCATTTGTCCAGACTTTGTTGTAGAATTGCGCTCTAAGTCTGACAACATGGAACCACTGCGAGAATACATCGCAAATGGCGCGCGTTTGGGATGGTTGATCGATCGCAAAAACCAGAAAGTTGAGATATACAGACAAAATCAGGATGTGGAAATATTAGATAATCCCAGCACTTTGTCAGGGGAAGATGTGTTACCAGGATTTCTCTTAGATTTAACAGATGTTTGATAATGACACCGAAAGATTCACCAACCGCAATATAATAAATTACAGCAGTACGTCAATCCCAAATCTCAAATCCCATGCCCCTAACGCTTTACAACAGCTTGACCCGTCGCGAATCACCTTTTGAGCCCCTCGAACCAGGAAAGGTGCGGATGTACTGCTGCGGCGTTACGGTATACGATTACTGCCACGTCGGCCACGCCCGCGCTTACATTGTTTGGGACATGGTGCGCCGCTATCTGATGTGGCGGGGATACGATGTGCGCTACGTGCAGAATTTTACAGATATTGACGACAAAATTCTCAACCGCGCCCGCGAAACAAATTCAACAATGGAAGCCGTGGCGGAACGCTTCATCGATGAATATTTCGCAGATATGGACAAGCTGAATATTCTCAGGGCCGATGAATATCCCCGCGCCACCCATACAATGGACGGCATTAAACGGCTGATTCACGAATTAGAAAATAAAGGTTATGCCTATGCTTCCGGCGGCGACGTTTACTACAGCGTCAGGCAGTTTGCTGATTACGGAAAACTTTCCGGCCGCAAGTTGGAAGAAATGCAGGCCGGGGCTAGCGGTAGATTGGAAACCGCAGAAATAGAAGCTCAAAAAAAGCAAGATTCGTCTGATTTTGCTCTGTGGAAAAGCGCTAAACCGGGAGAACCTGCTTGGGATTCATCTTGGGGAAAAGGTCGCCCCGGATGGCACATCGAATGTTCGGCGATGGTACGCGATTGCTTGGGCGAAACAATTGACATTCACTGCGGCGGTTCCGATTTAACTTTTCCCCACCACGAGAACGAAATTGCTCAATCTGAAGCCGCGACTGGCAAGTCACTTGCTAATTATTGGATGCACAATGCTTTTGTGACTGTCAACGGCAAAAAGATGTCCAAATCTTTGCACAATTTTATTACAATCCGCGATTTGTTGGATGGGAATTGGTCGGGCGATTTGGCATCTAACCCCCCCCAGCCCCCCCTTGGTAAGGGGGGGAGTAAGAATGAAGACTCCCTTGGTAAGGGGGGGAGTAAGAATGAAGGAAGCGAGAATTCAAAAGCGGTGGAACCGATGGCGGTGAGGCTGTTTGTGTTGATGGCGCAGTATCGCAGTCAAATTGATTTTACCGAAGAGGCGATCGCCTCCGCTAAAAATGGCTGGAATACTATCAGCGAAGGCTTGCTTTTTGGACTCCGATATGCCGATAAACTGAATTGGGACGTTGAGAAAACTGGACAGGATAGCAAAGCTGTGCAGGAATTCCAATTAGCGATGGACAATGATTTCAATACTCCCGGCGCTTTGACTGTTTTGTTTGAATTGGCTAAGGAATTGGCCAAAGAAGGCAATGTTTTAGTGCATCAGGGAAAAACAGAAACTGCGCCGGATTTGTTGCAGCAAAAATGGGTAACTTTGGTGAGTTTGGCGGGGGTTTTGGGTTTAGAAGTTCAGCCAGAAGGTGACAGCAATGATGCTGTTGATGGTTTGAGTGACGCGGAGATTGAAGTGATGATTCAGCAGCGGAAAGATGCCCGGAAAGCTAGGGATTTTGCTGAGGGCGATCGCATTCGCAATGAACTTAAGGATCGGGGCATTACTTTGATCGATCAAAAGGATGGTACAACCATCTGGCATAGGGGTTGAAACTAAATTCATAATTTGCGGAGGCAGACTTTGTTTGACAAGAAGCGGTTTCAACCGCCGAATTCTAAACACGCTCTAATGTCTTCCTCCGTCAACTCTGGGAAATCGTCTAGAATTTCTGCATGAGACATTCCCGCAGCCAGCCAACCCAGCACATCGTGAACGGTAATTCGCATTCGCCTGATGCAAGGCTTTCCACCGCGTTTACCTGGTTCGATCGTAATGATGTTTTCGCTCATGACAAAACCGAGTTTAGTAGATTGTTTTTTAGGGTAGCCTAGTCTTAGAATAAGCGATACAATTTACTCAACTTCGCAATTTGTTCAACCTTAGAGCTAATAGCCTAACTCTATGAATACCCTCGATCAAGTGCTAGAAACTGCTTTACAACTGTCCTACGAACAGCAGGAAATGCTGATAAAAATCCTGCAAAATCGTCACCGCGAGAGTATCCGCGCCGAAATAGCTGCGGATGCTCAACAAACCTTAGCTGATTTCCGTAAAGGCAAATTCCGACACCAGTCAGCCGAGGATGTTATTTCAACATTACGCCAGTCTTTGGACGAGCCGGAAGCATGAGACAACTGGTTCTGACTGTTGACTGTTGACTGTTAACTGTTGAGTATTTGAACAATACCGATGCAACCGGAAACGATATCAGTTATTATTAGATAATAACTCCACAAATAGATTTAAGTTTTATTTAACTTGTTCACAAATTCGGCAACAGCCGCGACAAATTCTGCGGTGGATTCGTAGGGCAAAACATTCCGCCCCGGCATTAATAAACCTTCCGCATTGGGAAAATGGGCTAAATATTGCGCTAATCTTTCATCCGGTTTCTCTTCTTTACCCGCTTGACTGATGCTTGAGGCTTTTTCTCCCATCACAATGAGTGCGGGCCGATCGAACTTTTGAATCGTGCTACTGTAATCCTGCCGCCAAAACCCCGCTAAAAACGAGAAAACCGCGTGACGGCTGTCAGGATTTGCCGCCCCAGCCTGCAAAGCATCCAACCATTCGCTGTCAACTTGTGCCGCATCGCCAAACAGTTGTTTCACTGAAAAAGAACGCAAAAACTCAGCGCGTCTGGCGTAGCGGTAAAAAGCGTTTCCCAAGGGAGAACCTAACAAATTCCAGACAATTCTTTGCTGTCTTTCTGTGGAATGTTTGTTCATTACCGCCCAAGCTGGAGGCCCTGCGAGAACTAAGCCACGAATTAAATTTGAGCCGCTTTCCTGCTGCTTTTTTGCTAAAGCCAAGCCTACAGACAGTAAAGCACCTTGCACGAGGACGATCGCAGGTTTTTTGACTACAGTTTCCAAGAAATACTGCAACTGTGCGGCCCAATCGTCTGGATAGCAAGCCACAGTCGGCATTTCGCAATCGCCGCAGCCCAAAAGGTCGGGATTATAAATCGGATTACTGTGCCCTGCTTTGTACCAACTCTCACAAAATCTATGCCAAAAGATTCTTGACAAACCAACTCCTATCGGATGAATTAATAACAAAGGGAGGCTATCTTCGGTCGCAGTATTTGGTTTATAAACATCATAAGCACAACGGTAATTTTGCCATTCGTAAAACAGCGTTGGTGATTTTATAGACGAAAGGGTTGACAAATTTTTATTTGAAGGTTGTGATTGCATATTAATCTTTTAATTTTTTACTTGTTTGTTTACTTATGATGCTACGACAATGTGAGTTTTAGCTTGAACATTTGGTGGCGAGTGGGCAATCCTAATCTCTACGTTGCTGCCGAGTGCGTTGAGAAAACGAAATAGGCGTTCCGTAGAGAAATCTAATAATTTACCGCGCATCAATGCTGAGAGTGTAGGTTGATCGATTCCTAATAGCTTTGCTGCTTGGTTCTGGGTTAGTTGGCGTTCCGAAATTAATTCACTAATCTGATGAGCTAGTTCTGCCTTAATCAGTAATTCCTCTGGATTGGGTAGCCCTAAATCAGCAAAAACATTTCCACTACTGGAATGCACTTTTATTTCTTCAGTCATTTTGTTCCTCCAATTCTTGCTGTTCTAAATATTTTTTGTAATGTTCTTTGGCACGCTTAAGTCGAGATTCAATCAAATCTATATCTTGCTTGGGGGTAGCAATTCCCTGGTTTGATTTTTTTTGAAAAGCATGAAGAACATAGACTATTCCTTCAAATTTTACGGTGTATACCGCTCTGTAAGTGTCTCCATCAAAATTCTCAACAATTTCTAGAACGCCAGCACCTTTAAATCCTTTAAGCGGTTTAGCATCAGGATGCTTTTTACCCAGTTGAGCGCGGTACAAAGCAAAACCCATAATTTGCTGGACATCTTCAGGAAAGTCGCGCAAGTCGTCACGGGAACTGCCGATCCATTCAACGGGTTTTAATAGCGAATTCATAATCTTAATTATATTATTTATATCATATCGTTTATCATAAAATAGAGAGTGACACGATCGACAACAATATCATTACTCAATTTTGTCAGAATAATCATGTCAGAACAGCGGATTACCATTTCTTTACCTAACTTGCTGCTAATTGTAGCATCGTCCTTGCTGCTAGTGCTGCTGTGGCAATTGCGGAGCCTGCTAGTAATTCTGATGATATCAGTCGTGCTGGCTGCTTCGATCGTCCCGATCGTGAATTGGGCCCAAACGATGCGGGTTCCCCGCTGGCTGGCGGTGATTATGGTTTATTTAACTCTCATCGGCGGATTTAGCGGGACGGTAGTGTTAATCGGGCCCACGGTCATCGAACAAATAGAGTTACTGCTGCGGCAGTTACCAGTTTATGTCGAAAGTTTGCGAACTGTGGCAACTAATGTATTGAGTCGCCTCACCGACGATGCCCCAACCTTGGTGGGTCAGTTGGTGGACACTCAATCGCTGACAAATTGGCTGATTCGATCGAGTCAACAACTGGTTTTGCGATCGTACAGTTTAACCAGAGGCATTCTAGGCGGTTTCTTCAGCCTAGTTTTAGCATTATTTATTTCCGGTTACATGGTTGCCGACAGCGACACATTAATCAAAAGTTTGGTGCAATTTTTCCCAAAACCTTGGGATACAAGATTAGCCGCACAAGTGGCGCCAATAGGTCAAAGAATGGGGAGTTATATTCGCGGGCGAGTGTTAGTTTCCGGCATTTTAGGGATATTTATTACCACAGGTTTGAGCATTTTGGGAATGCCGGAATTTGCTTTAGGCTTGGGTGCGATCGCAGGTGTTACCAACTTGATTCCCTTCATCGGCCCAGTGTTGGGAGCAGTACCAGCATTAATCGTAGCATTAGCTAAAGGTGGCTGGGTACTTTTGTGGGTATTACTGTTATTTGTAATCATCCAGAATTTAGAAACTTACGTCCTCGATCCTTTGCTGGTTGGTTCATCGGTTGGTGTGCATCCTTTATATCAATTGCTTTCTGTATTGGGAGGAGTTCAAGTATTAGGAATTATTGGAGCTGTTATTGTACCGCCTTGGTTTGCGGGAGTGGCAGCTTTGATTGAGAACTTGTATTTAAAACCGAAACTTAGGAGCGAACATCGAGAAGCAATAGATCGGGCTAAAAATAATTCAGACTTGCCACCTCTTACACCTTCGGCGTGACAGCAGCTTACGCCTTGAGAATTCAACACAGTAGACTCCAATTGCAAGCATTCGCTCACCTCTGGGGAAATTATCTGCGTTTATCCGTGTTTATCTGCCTGACATCTGCGGTTGACTATCAATCAAAGATTCATGCAATAAATCTAGTATCCACAAGTCCGCTGACTAAGGACTAATTGCCACTTCAATGCGGCGGTTGCGCTGCCGATTAGTATCCGAACTATTATCCACCGAAGGGCGACTTTCCCCATAGCCGATCGCCACCCAATGATATTTCTGACCGAGTACACCCGACAAATACTGCACCACAGCCTGAGCCCGCGCAAACGACACATTGCGATTATCCGCCGCTTCCCCCGCGTCGTCAGTGTGGCCCGCAACCCGCACAGTTGCCCCCTCGTGATTACTCAACTCCGCCACCAAATTGTCCAAAATCGCACTTGTTCCCGCGCGCAAAGAAATGCTGCCAGTATCAAACAAAACATCGCTGGGCAAAGTCACCATTAGCCCATCCCCCCCAAACACCGGATTATTGGCATTCTGTGGGGCAGTATTCACCGTTTCAGGGTTCAGACTCGGGCTGCTGCCGATCGCCGGTAAAGCAGGGGCAAGACTTGTCGCCGTTTCCGGCCCCGCCAATTCCCGCGACATCAACTGCAAACGCTTTTCCAAAGTTTCCGTCGGGCGGCTGCTGCCCAACTGACTCTCCAAAGCCGCCGTGCGACCAATCAGGGCGTTGAGTTCGCCCTGCAACTGTCTCAAATCCGACTGCAATTTCTCTCTCTGGGCAGGACTGACTTTTGACTGGGGAGTCGGTGTAGCGGTTGGTGGCGGGGGCGCCGGAATTGGCGTTGCTGGGGCGCGTTTCGGGCTGGAGGTCAAATTTTGAGTTACACGCAGCAATCTCTCTGACAGCGGCATTTCCGTCGCGCCTGACGGATAAATTTGAGCGATCGCCATCCCCAAAACCCACGCAAAACCGCTGCCCACCCCCAGCAGCAGCAGTCGAAAAATCAGCGACAGTACAAGCAAACCTTTTCCCCGCGACTTGGAGACGCGAGTGGGGGGGATTGAAGGTTTTTGGTTAAAAGATCGCGTCATATTTCATCCCTCTCGGTGTACATACCAGATTAATTTCGATACTATCTTACCTATCCGATTTGAAATTTGAGATTTGAGATTTGAGATTTGTCCTCCAATCTAAAATCTAAACAAGAAACCCGGTTTCTATAAATCTGGGGTTTAGTGCCGAAGCATCGAGGCAGAAACCGGGTTTCTAGTCCGTTGCGTGCCAGCCTGAATCTGTTGGATAATTCATATCAATTCCGGTTGCACTCCTCTGGAATAGTTGACTGTTGACTGTTGACTGTTGAAGGAGGGGTCGAAAAACTGAATGGTTGAGTGTTAACTGTTGACTCGATTTGATGATTCCGATGCAACCGGAAACGAGATCAGTAGAACTTTTGGGAAAAAAAACCGATGACTGACCCTTTAAATAGCCCTTATCCCGTTCCTTGGGAATGGATTAGTGCCACTCATGCTAAAGTGAGCTCCACTGCCGGCACAGGCCTGCGCTATTATCGCAGTCCATCCCTCGTATCAACTAACGGCCAATACGCAGCTTACAGTCGAATTGAGTTGCAAGTACAGCCGGAATTCTCCCGGTGTCGGGTTAGCAGTGTCATGTTTGTGGAAAATCTCAAAACCGGGGAACTGCAAACAGTGGCGGCTGCTTCGCCACTGGCCGAAAGTGGGATGTATGCTAGCGATGATACAGATATGTCCGGGACGATCGCCATTTTAGTGCCTGTTTCTTGGAATCAAGACGGTTCCCGCATTCTCGCCCGCGAATTTGAAGCACTTTTCAACTCTTCCGATATGTCCGACTACGGTGTCATTTGGGACAAAAATGATAATTACACTTATACCGTTGCTCCGGCTCGCAGTCTTTACACTCATGCTGTATTGTTGGGTTGGAGTCAAGTTTGTCCCGGACAAGTTCTGTTCCGCGCAGGCAATTTGGGCGATCGATCTTGGCCTCTTTGTGCAGTTGATATGACAGGGCAAACGGTAGCAGTCACCGAGGACAAACCCCTAGTTTTCGGCAGTCAAGCCAGCACAGACTGGATCGAACCTAAAACTCGTTTTTAGATATTATGGCGGCATTTTCTTTGATCGGGCCAACATTTTTTTTAGTATCAGGTCAGTCTTTCAACCAATTCATTTTGACTTTGGGGCTGATTATTTTAGCTGTTGTTTTTGGTTTAACAGCGTTTATTTTTATTCGCCTTTTTGTCAATTGGTTGCAGGCAAAACTGGAGAACCAGCAGTTTTTTTTGAACCGCTCGTTCACAAAAAACACAGATCATTTAACCGCTAATATTTCCCAACCAGAAAAGATTTTTTTAGAACCCCGATTCGTAGAAAGTGACGGCAATTTAACTGCCACTATTTTTGGAGGCAAAAGCGATATTTCAAGAGCGCTTCAACCGGATATAATCTGCGAGAATTCAGCATCCGTTGCCTATCTCTACAAGCCGATCGCTCTTTGGCACGGGCGCTTAATTTTGCCTTCAAACGAACAGCGCCAGCCCTACGGGACAGTATTTTTTGAAGTAATAAATGCACCCAAAAAACATCAAAACTTTATTGGCAAAACAGCATTTTTGAAATGGAGTACAAATCGCGAAGTACAATTTTTTGTCCACGCAGTCAGTCAAGATATAAACTTCACACAAGAAACTCAAAAAAGTCAAAAATCTGGCAATATCCATCCAGATAGATTGAACGGCTGGCGAAATGTCGGCCCTTTAGAAACTCTAGCAGGCAGCCGACTCGAAGACAGCGTGACTGTGATGCTGCGGAGGCCCGTGATTGCGATTAATTATAGCAGCAGCGATCGCCATGAACTCACGATCGATCGCGAACCCGTACAAATTATCGGACGTTTCTGCGCCTTAGTCTCAATTTTACAGCGAAAAGAACCCGACAGCGACAAATTTATTGTCCGGCATTTCAACAAAACATCTCGACAATTTGACGGCGCCGCCGAAATTATTCGGATTCCGCAAGTACAGCCAGACAAAAATGGCGTAGCGAGGTCTACCAATCACCTAATCGAACAATCGCCATTAAATCCAGACGGCTGGTACATTTATGGCGAAAGAGACGAAGACAGTATATTTGTAGTGCAGGCAATCGAACCCCGCAAAATTGCTCAATTAATCCCAGATGAAACACATTTCGGACTAAAAAAATCTATCGCTTATTTAAGCAGCCAAAATTGGGAAAATACACCAGCAAAAAAAGGGCAAGCAAAAATAGTATTGTTAACCCCAAATGACGCTACAGAAAACGCTTCAATCTCTCCTTGGCAAGAAGGAGATATCGGGATGGTGATTCACAGTTTCGGGGGTATCGGTGGCAAAAAAGGCGAACGGCCACCGCTGGGAATTGTCACCGGACATTTTGCTTTTGGAGTAGCAAAAGTAGTGCGCGATCGCTTTACCAGCGAACTGCGTTTTGACATAGAATACAAACAAGTTTACGCCCACAATCCGGACGGAATTGTTGCCGGTTCCAGCAAATGGCAAAGCTACATGGGAGACTTGCAGCGCGGCTGGTTGGGCGATCGCCCGGTTTGCGATATCATCTGTAAATTAGACTGCGTTTGTTGCGACTACGATTTTGGTGGCATAACCTTGTCGCCTTTAACCGAATTAAACCAGCAACTAGATATCATGATGGCCCGCTACCGCAGCGGAGACGGCACCGGCGCAAGTTTAGTCACGCCAGCAACTTCTTGCGTCCAAGATTCAAGTCAGGCAATTTACGCGACAATTAAAAAAATAACTTCCGAAATAGAGTCAAATCCTCAGATTCAAGACTGGTTAAAAACACATCCCACCGACGCACAAACCCAAAGATTTCACCAATTAGTAGCTTTAGGAGAGAGTTTAGAAAAAGTATTAATGCCCCTCGGCATTGTCCGTCCAGATTGGCAGAAAAATCCAAGATTGGCGGGGATTGATGCGGAACTGAAAAAAACCTTTTTTGGGGGTATAGCAAACCTGATAAAAGCTGCTATTAGTTACCGAACAATGTTGCCGAGGCGCACCCAAGATGAAATCGCCAAAGTTTTATTAAAACAAGGAGCATTTTTGTGGATAATTCGCACCAATCAAGTCGGAGGATTTGACCCAGACATTGAGCCGATCGCACCAACAGGCTTTTGAATCAGCAATCGGTTTGTAGATGATTCGGCGATTGATATCAAATCCCTTGGCATCGTCCTGTATTCATCTCTCTCTTCCCTTTCTCTGTATCCTCTGTGTCAAGAGCGGTTTCATCATTCCGATACAACCGGAATTAATATGACAACTCACTGTTTGGACATTTGAACAATACCGATGCAACCGGAAAGGATATGAAGTCGCTACTAGAAAAACCAAGTCTGCCTCCGCAGACTAAGAGATTGAGGGAGTATTTAAGCGGGATTTGGTATCCGCCAACAGTCAACAGTCAACAGTCAACAGTCAACCGTTAACAGTCAACCGTTAACCGTTAACAGCCAACAATCAACCATTACCAAGGAGTGACTTGAACAGTCCCGTCTGGTGCCCAAACTACGCGGAAATCAGCCAGCGGTTCCGCAGGTGGCCTGGTGCCAATGGGTTTGTAAAGCAACTCAGACAACGGCGTTTCGGATCGATCGACTGCTGCCGAATTTTCCGGCTTGTAACCGACAATCGCCCCGTCTTGGGCCACACTCACCCGATAAACCAACTCCGCATCAACCGGAGGCTTATCCTTCACAACTCCATCAATTTGCTGGGAAAGTTTGCCCCTCAACAGCTCAATTTCCCCTGGATCGGTAATTGGCACGGCTGCCACCTCTGGGCTTGCCAAACCTTCAGCAACAGGAGTGGGCGTGCTTTCCGGCGAAGTGCTCGACTGCGGTGTGGCCAACGGTGAAGCGTCCGGCAGCGGCGCGGGGATCGGAGTCGGCGAAAGCGATTCAGCGTTCGGAGTTTGAGTCCCAGGCAGCAAACCGTCAGCAGGGGGCGTGGGATTGGGATTAGGCGAACCCGATCCGCCCGGATTCGGCGTCCCTTGATTCTGGCCCGCTGGATTGGGCTGCGGCACCGGATCTCTCGGCCGCTGGACTTCCGGTACCGGCACCAAGAAAAACGCCATCGCAGCCAAAGCCAAACTCGAAACTCCCACCACAGCAGGCAAACTCCGCTTCGCCAAAGGTTCGGCAGACTTGACGTAACGCCTGGAAATTGGGGTTAATTGCAGCGACAATTCCGGCAGCGTCTGCGTGTCGGCAAAAAACTGATCGATCGCCTCTACCAAGTCAAATAGCTGTACCGTCGTCAAATCAACTTTTGCCGACAGTTCTGTTTTTTGATCGATTTGGGTTGGGCTGCCTGTGGAGGCGGGTAGAACGGTCAATCGGTGCAAATTCCCGTCAATTCTGTGTAACTGCACCATCCCCACATTCGGGCCGTAGCGATCGGGATAATGCACTCCGCTCATAAATTCTTGAGCGTAGCTGCTGACGGCCCTCACCAAGCTTTCAAAAAACTCCCGCCCCCCCGTCAGGGGCTCGCCGAGACCTTTCACATAGCATTCAGCGCTCATTAGTATGGAAAGCACTGGCCGTATATCTAACTGGCTGGCTGCCGATCCATCGCTCAACCCTTCTAGAACTAGGGTGCAATTTGGCAGACTGTACTGACGCCTAATAGTCATTTTTTATTCAACTTCTCCATCAAACAGGCTAACCCAGAAGCGCTGCATTCCGGCTGTGCCTGTACAAAATAGCAGTTTGCTCAACAAGTTCAAAGCTAGTTCGTTGAGCTTTTCGTCGGAATCGTAAGCTGCAACGAGGGATCGCTTGGGGTTCATGCGCGATCGAAAGTGAGCTCGAAAGCGTTCTAAATACTCCGCCAGAGGCTGGTTCTGGTTGAGGGGGATATTTCTCGATCGCAACTGCTGCGAGTCTAGCAGCAACTGCCGAATTGTGGCGGTTAACTTACGCGCCATATTACAGGCGATCGCCACCAGCGCTTTTGCCTCCACAATGGTAAGGGAGCGGCGCTGGGTGTAGCGTCTCAGCGGGTTAGTATTACGCATCAGCCAAAGAGCAACCCGATTTTTGATAATTGATTCCAATTCCAGATCCTTTGACACAGCCAGCATTTCTTCGGCACCTCCGAGATACAAGGCTTCGATCGCCAGCAACATCAAGTCAATTTGCAATCTGGCTCGGCGGGAACATCCCCCATCGGAGGGCGACAAGTCTGGCAAACTGTCTAAAATCAACGGGTTTGACTGGGTAAGCGAAGTTTCTGACGGCATTAATATCACGGCAACATCCATTCCAAACAAACTATACGGGCACGGGGGGTCTTGAGCAAGACAAATTCAGAACCGACGACTCCTCAGCGATACTTTATTTTTATCATTTACTTTTACGTATATTTTCTAATTTAGCAGCAACCGACCGTCACAGGCGAGCTCCGGCGGCGGGAGTTCGATCGCCCACTCCCTCACCCCCACAGGCACTTTGTGATTCCTTGCTTCATGAGGGGAGAAGGGGAGAGTCAATCGATTTTAGATTTTAGATTTTAGATTTTAGAATTGAAGTATTGATCCCACGGATAAATTCTGGGGTTCCTTTATCGGATACAGGTTTTTTATTTCTGGACGGATGAATCCGGGGGCTTGTATCCTGGATGCTTTCGGTCGGAAAGCGACAAAGAATTGCCCCTTTCCCATTTCTTATTCTCTATTGGACTCAATCAATGTTCATCCTTTTGGGGTTGCACCGCCGCTTCTCTTTGAGCCGTAAAATCAGTAGCCGCCGTCTTATCAGTTAGACTAATTTTTCCCTTGAGGCTTTCTTGCTCCACAATTCCGCGCATTTTAACAGAACTGTTTTGACCGGTTGCTGTGGAGTCGCTGCAACCCGCTAAATTAGGAACCGCACCCGACAAGTTCAATCCTTGAGTTTCCCACTTACCAAATAGAGAAGGTTTCTCCTCGCCTGTTTTTTCCCTGCCCTCCCTGCTGCCCGATCGCAAATTACCGCTCAAATAAACACCCGATTGCTCGATTGTCAATACCAAAACATCAGATTTCAGACATTCGGGCAAACTGTTAGCATCGAAGCGATAAGTTCCCGCAATTGCCGGGGCCGCCTTTAAATTTGCTTCGCCGTAAGCAGTTACTACTTTAAACAGCAGCGAAACTGAGCCGATCGCAACTCCGTAAAATGCCAGCGATTTGAGGCTTAAATGATTCATCATCTTGGTAATTAATAATTGGGCATTGGGCATTGGGCATTGGGCATTGGGCATTGATACTAACTCACAAATAACCAATAACCAATAACTAATAACAACAGTCAAAAGTCAACAATCAACCGTCAACTGACTACCTTTGAGGAAGTACCGATGCCAAGTGC
Source organism: Microcoleus sp. K1-B1 (assembly GCF_036704705.1). NCBI lineage: Bacteria > Bacillati > Cyanobacteriota > Cyanophyceae > Oscillatoriales > Microcoleaceae > Microcoleus > Microcoleus sp. K1-B1. The sequence goes on from NZ_JAUBSH010000013.1 coordinate 89,410, forward strand.
GATCGCACTTTAACGTAGCACCGCGCAATCAGCAGCGAAGAATGACACTGCACAGCCAATTCATCAGTATACTGTCCCAAAGTTTGGCGCTCAATTCCCCACTCCCGACTCGTACCCGCAATAGTCAAATCAGCATTAGCAGAAGCCGCCACCACTGCTTGAATTGGCTCAGCAGCCTCCACAATCGGAGTTTCTATGCGCGATCGTACCTCAATCGGTAACTGCTCCATAACTCGCCCAAAATCGTAACTCAGCTCGTTTTCAGCTTCCCCGTCAACCGCCACCCGCAGCACCGTCAAACGGCGTTCCTCGCTATTTACTAACAGTCTCAGCGCCAATTCTAAACCCAAATCATCGTGAATGTTTGCCGCGTAAGGTACTAACAAGTTATTCAACCTTTCCCTGCCTCTGTCAACAAAAATTGCTACATCCACCTTAGCGTTACTGAGAATTTGGCCGACACGTCCTCCCAAACGGTTGCTGCTAAAAGTAGGTCTGTGCCATCCTACTAAAATCAAATCCGCGCGATCGATCTCCGCAATTTGGGCTGTCTCCCTGGCTACATCATTAGTAACCCGAATGATGGGATGTACGAATTTTTGTGCCTCCGGCAGTTCCAAACTCTCAATCAATTCTGATAATTTCGAGCGACGCTCTTGAATAATGCGATCGGCTTCTGCAGGCGTACTTTCAAAGGCATAATCATCATTTAATTCTATCAAACTCAGAGGATGAACCGCCGCCGACTGTAAATCCTCACCACCCATACCAGCAGCCGGCTGCGCCAGCGCTACCGCTAGTCGCAGTAAGCCTTTCTGCGTGCTGGGATTGGCAACCGGTACTAAAATTCTATAAGTTGGCAGCAATTTGTTAGCAGTTTCTTCGCTGCTATCGGCAATTGGTGAATCTTCTAATTCAGAATCCTCAGAGTTAACTTCGGAAATATCTAATCTAATTAACCGTTTTGGATAAGTCCACTCCAACAGAGGCGAAGTCATAAAAGTTGTCACTAAAGCCATGATGACTAACATCGTAAATAGCAGGGGCGAAACTACGCCCAAGGAAAGACCGATATTCAGCACAATTAGTTCAGTCAAACCGCGAGTATTCATTAGCCATCCCAGCGCAGAAGCTTCGCGGTTGCTGATGCCACAAACTCTGGCCGCAACGTAAGTGCCGACGTATTTGCCGATAATTGCCACTCCTAAAACTGCGGCGCACAGCAGCCACAATTCGGGGCTATTGAGCAAGCCGATTTGAGTCCGCAAGCCGCTATAAGCAAAAAATATGGGCAGCAGAAATATTAGTACAAAGTCTTCAGTTTTTTCTGCTAATTCTCTGGTTAATGCCGCATTTTTAGGCATGGCAGCCCCCAGCAAAAATGCACCGAAAATTAAATGAATGCCGATCAATTCAGTAATTAAGGCAGAAGCTACAACTCCCATGTAAATGCCGGAGAGCAATAACTGTGTTAATCTGCCAGTGCGGTTGTACTGTTTGGAAAGTCGCTGCAAGAACCAGCGGACTACAGTCATCATGAAACCGATGTAAATTAAAGACTCAATAATTGTCGGCAAAGCACCGATCATCGAATTAGTACGAGTAACTGCGATCGCCACTGCTAACAAACACCACGCCGTTACGTCGTCTACCGCAGCGCAAGTCAAGGCCAGCGTCCCCAATTTTGTATTCTGCAAGTTGTGTTCTGTAATAATTCTTGCCAGCACCGGAAAGGCAGTAATTGACATTGCAGCGCCCAAAAACAAAGCAAAGGCGGTAAAGGAAACGCTATTATTTGAAACGATGGGATACAGCAGCAGTGCGAGCAAGCTTCCCAGGGAAAACGGCACTAGAATGCTGACGTGGGAAGTTAAAATCGCTATATCTAAATTGCTTTTTAGATACTTGGGATTCAGTTCCAAACCAATCAAGAACATGAAAAATATTAGCCCCACCTCAGACAACACGTTGAGGAAGGGAACGGCTTCGGCTGGAAAAAGTGCTGTTGCTAAATCTGGTGCAACTAAGCCAAATAGTGAAGGCCCAAGCATAATTCCTGCTACAATTTCTCCAATGACTTGAGGTTGTTTGATCGCTCGAAATCCTAAACCTACAAGTCTCGAAAGTGCGATAACAATTAGAACTTCAAGCAGGACGAGAATGGGTATGGGCATGGCGTTTTTAGCTTTGGGATTTTTGCGGATCGAGAGGGCAGGGTACTAAAGCTGACTCAATTGCCGATCGAAAAAAATGGATGCCAGCTCGATCGAAGGTAGAAGGCACAAGAGGCGCACCAACAACGCCATTGTCTCACAAGCCAACAAAGGCTTTGGCAACATCCCACTTGGATTTTTTATTTTTTACAGGCGCTTGCAAGTAACTTTAACCGCAGCCTCTGCACCCCGGACTAAATCTCACCTCCTGGTGCCCACAGCCCATTGAAACTCACATCTTCCACCATTCTCAATTACTTGTTTAGGAACAGGCCGAAAAGCCTGTTCCACAAGAAAACTCATTCTTTCTTTGTGGAACGGGCCGGAGAGCCAGTTCTTGACAATGGTGCAACATCTGAGTTTAAACGTAGTGATATCAGATTGTCAGCAAAAGTAGCGCGCGCTGTGATAAACTAGAAAAGTTGTTTAAATTCGCACATCCGGGTTTTCGGGTGTTTCTAGGGCGCAAACCTTCAGAAATACGACCGGGTGGAGGATTAACCCGAATTAGGAGTTAAAAATACAATGCCAGTAGTCAGTTTGGCTCAAATGTTAGAGTCAGGGGTTCACTTCGGACACCAAACCCGTCGGTGGAACCCGAAAATGTCTCCATACATTTTTACAGAGCGCAACGGGGTTCACATCATCGACCTCGTGCAAACCGCTCAGCTTATGGAAGACGCCTACGAGTACATGAGAGTTGCCTCAGAAAAAGGCAAAAAGTTTTTGTTCGTGGGTACAAAGCGCCAAGCTGCCGGGATTGTAGCCCAAGAAGCTCAACGCTGCGGTGCTTATTACGTCAACCAGCGCTGGCTGGGGGGAATGCTCACAAACTGGACGACGATTAAGTCCCGCGTGGAGCGCCTCAAGGATTTGGAGCGCCGCGAGGAAATCGGCGCCCTCGATTTGCTGCCGAAAAAAGAAGCTTCCGTACTGCGCCGAGAAATGGCAAAACTCCAGAAATATCTGGGCGGGATTAAGTCTATGCGGAAGATTCCCGACGGAGTGGTGCTGGTAGACCAACGCCGCGAGTATAATGCGGTGTTGGAATGCCAAAAGTTGGGAATTCCGATCGTCTCTCTGTTGGATACCAACTGCGACCCGGATTTGGTTGACATTGCGATTCCGGCGAATGACGATGCTATTCGATCGATCAAGCTGATTGTCGGCAAGTTGGCTGATGCCATCTACGAAGGTCGTCACGGTCAGCAGGGCGGCGACTCTGATGAAGACTACGACTACGACGGTGGTTACGAAGGCGCTGAAGATGATGTCGAAATCGAAGAATTGGATGACCCCAATTATGTAGATCCCGAGGACGCCGACGCTGAAGGCGAAGAAACCGACAGCTAGTATTGCCCTCGGAATCTGACACCAGGAAATTAAAAATTAAAGATTGAAAATTAAAAATAATTATTATTTTTAGTGGGATATTTTTAATTTTTAATTGTACATAAGCTGGTCTGCATTTAAATTGTATGTCAAAAAAGATTAAAGTCTTGTGGGGAGTAGGGGTTGGGCCTAAGAGCCCGCCCTGAATATACAATTTAAATGCGCGACTGCTTAGCACGAGTCTAAGTCATTAGTAGAGCTCTGGCAAAAGCATTCATTGTGTCAGGGTCAGAATTAATTCTGGCGCTACACCTACAAAGTCGGTACTAATATCGACTGGGTATTTCTTCACTCTGGTCTAATCATTAACATTAAAATTAGTGACTAATGACTGATGACTAATGACTGATGACTAATGACTAATAACTAATTTTGATTGGGAACTTAAAGAAGATGGCGGACATATCTGCAAAACTTGTTAAAGAACTGCGCGAAAAAACTGGCGCGGGCATGATGGATTGCAAAAAAGCCCTCGTTGAAAACGAAGGCAATATGGAAACATCCATTGAGTGGCTGCGGAAAAAAGGTCTGGCTTCGGCAGGTAAAAAAGGTGGACGAGTTGCCTCAGAAGGGCTTGTAGGCAGCTACATTCACACGGGCGGCCGCGTCGGTGTGCTGGTGGAAGTTAACTGCGAAACAGATTTTGTGGCACGTCGCGAAGAATTCCAAACTTTGGTGCGGAATATCGCGATGCAAATTGCAGCTTGCCCGAATGTGGAATACGTGAAAGTTGAAGATATCCCCGCCGAAGTTGTCGAAAGAGAAAAGGCAATTGAAATGGGCAAAGATGACTTGGGCAACAAGCCGGAAAACATCAAAGAAAAGATTGTTCTAGGGCGGATTGAGAAGCGCATGAAAGAGTTATCTTTGATGGATCAGCCTTTTATTAAAGATCAGAATATCTCGGTGGAAGAGTTGGTGAAACAAACGATCGCCCAAATTGGAGAAAATATCCAAGTGCGTCGCTTCGTGCGTTTTGTCTTGGGCGAAGGCATTGAAAAGGTAGAAGCTAACTTTGCCGATGAAGTGGCAGCCCAAATGGGTGTTCAATAATCCCAATTAAGATTTAGAATTAAAAATTAAAAATGTGAAAAATTAATTTTTTGCATTTTTAATTTTTAATTTTTATAGGAGTTATGGACAGACTATATTTGTAGGCTGATCGCTGCAAACCTTACTACTACAGATATCGTAAAGATGGAAAACTTGCGTAATATCAAATCTGTTAGCATCGGAATCGTAAATTAGAGTTCACTGTTGACTGTTAACTGTTCACGTTGTCAACAGTCAACAGTCAACAGTCAACAGTCAACATCATTCCGGTGTTACCGGAAATGATATAAGTCCTATTTTAATTTTATACGAGAGATATGGTGCGACCAAGAGAGAGAATAGAGCAAGATTTGGCAGGACTCGAAGAGGCTTTAGCAGCCTTGAATTTGGAGTTTCGCAGTACCTACGAAGGTTATTTAACTGCGTTGGGACAAGCGGTGCGGCAGCAGTTAATTTTGGCTTGCTATCACCTTTGCACTCAAGCAGTACCGGAGTCGTTTCTCAAGTTGTCCTTCGAGGGGCGGCAAAAAATGCAGCAGTCTGTAAAGGCTTTGGCTGCGGAGTCGGAGGAAAAATTGCGATCGCTGGTGGCTGAATCACAAGCAGATGAAGAAATAGAGGAAGAGGAAGAAGAAGACGAAGACGACTTCGATGAAGAGGAAGAGGAAGAAGAGGAAGACGAATCAGACGACAAGGAAGAAGACGAAAAGGAAAAAAACCAAGTTTCCGCCATTAACTATCTATTTTCATTGGCAAATTATCAATTGCCAAATGCCAATTCCCCGGAAAGTTTGGCACGCTGGCAAAATAGTATTGAAAAGTCGATCGTCCATATACTCAAGCTGCTTTCTCGCGACACCAACCGCTTGCTGCAACAGTCGGGAATCTTGCCGAGTCAATTGCCAGAACCGGTTCTAGAAGCTGCTTCTCAAGCTGAATCCTCCGGCGATAGTGTTGCCGGGCCGCCTAACTTATTAAACTTAATCATTGAAACCGATGCCTCATCAGCATCGCGAAAACTGGCCGCAACCTTTGGTAGTAGGGCGCTGCACTTTACAGCGATTAAACTGCGGCTATCGGAAATAGAGTTTGCCGATGCGGGAACCTCGGCTTGGCGCCAGCAAATTCGCAACCTCTCTGTCAAGTTGAACTCGCTGGGCCGCGATTACCAGAAAAAGCAGCGGGAACTTGCTGTGGTGGAGGCTGAGTCGGCTTGGCGATCGAGTTGGTTTGAAGATTAGTCAGTTGTTAGTTGTCAGTTGTCAGTTGTCAGTTGACTGTTGACTGTTGACTGTTGTCAGTTGTGTGGAATTCTTGAGCTATGATTAATAACTAATGACTAATGACTAATGACTAATGACTAATAACTAATGACTAATAACTAATGACTGATGACTAATAATCAACCCGAATGGCAGCGATTGCAAAAAGCTCTTTCCGTAGAAGCCGATCGCGGATTTAACGACATCCAAGGCAGTCAATACCGCTTCAGCGAGTTTCTCGGTCTGAGTTTGAGACAGTTGGCAGGTTCTGTGGCGGCTTCGGCGCGCGATCGAGCTAGACAACTAGCCGCTGAATTTGACATCTACCCTCAGAAAGATCTCGAACAGCGCCAACATTCGATCGCCATTACGGTCAGTTTTCTGAGGCAAATGGAGCAAGTTTGGGAACAAGAAACTCGCCACCAGCCAGAACAAGTAGCACAAGTCATACCCGCAAACGCTAACGCTTCGGAACAAACCGCCCCAGCAGTTTCCGTTCCCCGAACTGCACCCCTGAGTACAGCACCCCCACCGCCCAGCCTGACTCTCGACCAACAGTTAACCCGCGTCACCGGCATCGGCCCCGCCAACGGCAACCGCTTGGTAAAACTGGGTTTATACACTGTATATGACTTGCTTTACTACTATCCGCGCAACCACATCGACTATGCAAAGCAAGTACAAATTCGCGAGCTAGTAGCCGGGGAAACTGTCACTTTAATCGCAGAAGTAAAGCGCTGCAATTGCTTTTCTAGCCCGAAGAATAAGAAGTTAACCATATTAGAAGTAATTTTAAAAGACCGCACCGGAGAAATAAAAATTAGTCGTTTTTTTGCAGGCCCTCGCTACAGTAATCGCGGCTGGCAAGAATTCAAAAAGCGCGAGTATTGTACAGGTGCGGTACTCGCAGCTTCCGGGTTGGTGAAGCAGGGTAAATATGGAATTACTTTAGAAAATCCTGAGTTAGAAGTATTAGACGACTCCGGCGGTGCGATCGAATCAATGAAAGTCGGCCGCCTGATACCAGTTTATCCGCTGACTGAGGGGGTGGATGCTGGTTCGGTGAGGCGATCGATTTTGGCTGTAATGCCGGCGGCGAAAATGTTGCCAGAATCGCTACCAGAGGATTTGCGCGAGCGTTACGGTTTAATGGGTTTAGCCGATGCCGTGACTAATATTCACTTTCCGCTCGATCGAGATTGTTTGGCCGCCGCCCGCCGTCGCTTAGTTTTTGACGAATTTTTCTACCTGCAATTAGGACTTTTAAAGCGCCGCCAAACCCAAAGGAAAGCTCAAGCTAGTGCAGTCATCCTTCCTACTGGCAAATTGATCGAACATTTTTATGAAATCTTGCCTTTTGCGTTGACTAATGCTCAGGAAAGAGTCATCAATGACATCCTCAACGATTTAGCTTCATCGCAACCGATGAACAGATTAGTGCAAGGCGATGTCGGCGCTGGCAAAACTGTAGTAGCAGTCGTGGCAATGCTAGCAGCAATTCAATCCGGCTATCAAGCCGCATTAATGGCGCCGACAGAAGTTTTAGCAGAACAGCATTACCGCAAATTGGTAGGTTGGTTTAATTTGATGCACTTGTCTGTTGAACTGTTAACTGGTTCCACAAAAGTAGCCAAGCGCCGCGAAATTCACAACCAGTTAGAAACCGGAGAATTGCCCGTTTTAGTGGGAACTCACGCGCTGATTCAAGATACGGTGAATTTTCATAAATTGGGTTTGGCGGTAATTGACGAACAGCACAGATTCGGTGTACAGCAGCGCGCTAAATTACAGCAAAAAGGTGAAGCTCCCCACGTTTTGACGATGACGGCAACTCCCATTCCCCGGACGCTGGCGCTGACGCTGCACGGGGATTTAGATGTGAGTCAAATTGATGAACTTCCCCCCGGCAGGCAGGCAATTCAAACAACTGTACTGTCTGCCAAAGAACGCATTCAAGCTTACGATTTGATTCGGCGGGAAGTGGCGAGCGGGCGTCAAGTTTATGTGGTGCTGCCGCTGGTGGAGGAGTCGGAAAAGTTGGATGTGCGATCGGCAATTGAGGAAAAAGAGAAACTTGAAAAAAGTGTATTTCCTGAGTTTAAGGTGGGTTTGCTGCACGGGAGAATGAGCAGTGCCGACAAAGATGACGCAATTTCAAAGTTTCGGGACAAAGAAACGGATATTTTAGTATCTACTACTGTGGTCGAGGTGGGAGTAGACGTGCCGAATGCCACGGTAATGCTAATTGAAAATTCTGAGCGTTTTGGACTGTCGCAACTGCACCAGTTGCGGGGTCGAGTTGGTCGGGGCAGCAACCGTTCTTATTGTTTGTTAATGCCCGGTTCCAAAACGGCGGAAGCTATGCAGAGAATGAAGGTTTTAGAACAATCTCAAGATGGCTTTTTTATTGCGGAAATGGACATGAGACTGCGCGGGCCTGGTCAGGTTTTGGGAACTCGGCAGTCTGGTTTGCCGGATTTTGCTTTGGCGAGTTTGGTGGAGGATCAGGAGGTTTTGGAGTTGGCGAGGGCGGCGGCTCAAATGGTAATTGAGAATGATGAAAGTTTGAATCAGTGGCCGGTGGTGCGGGATGAATTGGAGCGGAGATATCAGCGGATGATGAGTGGGTCGATTTTGACATAAATAGTTTTGGACGCAGCAATGGGGTTTTTAATAATATTTGGTAGTGGGGGGTTAAGCAAAGATATATCAAAGCCGCCAGTTTATTGCTGCACTCACCCGCCCTCCTCCCCATAGGGCGGTTTATTTACCCCTCCTTATTTAATGTCAGTAATGTCAGAAACCAGTTTTCTTCCCATAAACTCATGTAAAATCCTAGATTTTTTGTCAGGAAACGCGGTTTATACTTTTTTGCTGAGACTGCTGCAAAATATCAGGTTGATCGAAACGTCAAAAACACGAATTTTTTGGAAACGAGTGCCTCAACCCAAACTACTTTAGGAGAGGATTTTGGCCTTAATTTACGCTATTTTTATAAGGAGCCAGGCTTGGGGTACTTATTCCACCAAGAATCCTTCGCAGGAATGACGAAGAAGTGTCAAAATTAAGATAGTTCTGCCAGCAACAGGGGAAAGGAAATCTAGCCTGTACTGGCGCCTAAGGCAACATTGATTCCTCGCTGGTTACGCTTGCAGGTGGTCGCCGACGGTTCGTCGCATTTAATCTCAACACTAATTATGAAAGATCTCACTCGTTATCGAAATATTGGCATCTTCGCCCACGTAGATGCTGGCAAGACCACCACAACAGAAAGAATCCTGAAACTGACAGGCAAAATCCACAAAATTGGTGAAGTTCACGAAGGCGCGGCGACTACTGACTTCATGGAACAGGAGCAAGAGCGCGGGATTACGATTCAATCCGCTGCTACCACGTGCTTCTGGAACGACCATCAGCTCAACATCATCGATACTCCGGGACACGTCGATTTTACGATCGAGGTTTACCGTTCTTTGAAGGTTCTTGATGGTGGTATTGGTGTGTTCTGCGGTTCGGGTGGAGTTGAACCGCAATCTGAAACAAACTGGCGCTACGCTAACGATTCCAAAGTCGCTCGCGTCATCTACATCAATAAGCTCGATCGCACGGGTGCAGATTTTTACCGTGTTGTCCAGCAAGTTGATAAAATCCTTGGCGCTAAACCGATGGTAATGGTATTGCCCATCGGCATAGAAGAAAAGTTTTGCGGCGTAGTCGATTTGCTGACCCGCAAAGCCTGGATCTGGGATGACTCAGGCGATCCCATGAACTATCAAATTAAAGATGTCCCCGCCGATATGGTCGATGATGTCGAAACTTGGCGCGAAAAGTTGATCGAACTGGCCGTCGAGCAAGACGACACTGTGATGGAACAGTATCTCGAAGGCAACGAGCCGAGCCTCGACGACCTCAAGCGCTGCATTCGCAAAGGTACTCGCGATCGGGCATTTTTCCCCACATACTGCGGCTCATCGTTTAAAAACAAAGGCGTACAGTTGGTTCTCGATGCCGTAGTTGACTACCTGCCAAACCCGATGGAAGTCACACCGCAGCCAGAAGTCGATCTCGAAGGTGAGGAAACCGGCGAATTTGCGATCGTCGATCCCAATAGGCCATTGCGGGCACTGGCGTTTAAGATCATGGACGATCGCTACGGTGCTCTAACCTTCACGCGCCTGTACTCCGGTAAGTTGTCCAAGGGCGACACCGTACTCAACACCGCCACAGGCAAAACCGAGCGCATCAGCCGTTTGGTGGAAATGCACGCCAACTCTCGCGAAGAAATTGAATCCGCGCAAGCAGGGGACATTGTGGCGATCGTCGGCATGAAAAACGTCCGCACCGGACACACCATCTGCGACCCCAAAAATCCCGCAACCCTAGAGCCGATGGTATTCCCCGATCCCGTTATTTCGATTTCGGTCAAACCGAAACAAAAAGGCGGCGAAGAAAAAATGGGAGCAGCCCTCACCAAGATGGTGCAAGAAGACCCATCCTTCCACATGGTGACGGATCAAGAAAGCGGCGAAACGATTCTCAAGGGGATGGGCGAGTTACACCTCGACATCAAAGTAGACATTCTCAAGCGCACCCACGGTATCGAAGTAGAAGTCGGCGAACCACAGGTAGCCTACCGCGAGTCGATTACCAAGCGCCTCGAAGACGAATACACCCACAAAAAGCAATCAGGTGGTTCCGGTCAATTTGCCAAAATCGGCTATGTGATCGAGCCTGGTGAGGTTGGAAGCGGCTTCCAGTTTGAGTCAAAAGTGACTGGTGGTAGCGTGCCGAGAGAATATTGGCCAGCCGTCGAAAAAGGCTTTGAAAGCTGCATCGACAAAGGCGTCTTGGCCGGATTCCCCTGCTTGGACTTGAAATTCACGCTTCTAGAAGGCGGTTTCCACCCCGTTGACTCGTCAGCAATGGCTTTTGAAATTGCTGCCAAAGCGGCCTATCGTCAGTCTCTGCCGAAAGCCGGGCCTCAGTTGCTCGAACCGATTATGAATGTCGATGTATTCACTCCAGATGATTACATGGGCGACGTGATCGGCGACCTCAACCGCCGCCGGGGGATGATGAAATCTCAGGAAACAAGCCAGACAGGAGCACGGATCAAGGCAGATGTGCCGTTGAGCGAAATGTTTGGTTACATTAGCGATTTGCGTACTATGACATCTGGCCGCGGTCAGTTTTCCATGTCCTTCTCGCACTATGCTCCTTGTCCCAATAACATCGCTGAAGAAGTGATTAAGGCGGCAAAAGAGCGTCAAGCTGCGAAGTAGTAGTGCTTTTGACTCCCGGTAGGTGCTATCTGGAGTCAAACAGAACAATTCAATCCCCGACAACTTCTACGAAGTCGGGGATTTAATCTAGATAATAAGTACAGTGAGGTTCGACAAAAAAATATGATTGAGTCGATCGCAACACTTTCACTAACAGACTTCCTCGCTCAACCGGATATTGAATCCTCGCCTGCATGGGAATTTATTCTGGGACGAGCAGTTCAAAAAACTATGCCAACCCTTTTTCATTCGCGACTGCAACACAACTTGGTTAACTATATCAACGATCGGACTGATCGATTTGAAGCGATACCAGAGTTGCGTTGCTTGGTACTTCCCTACTCGCCAGTACCAGATATAGCGATTGTAGCAGGCGATCGGCTTACCGATGAAGACGGACCACTTAACGGCGCACCGGATTGGTTAATTGAAATTCGATCGCCGGATCAAAGCACTTTAAAATTGCAGAATAAGATCCTCCACTGCCTCATTAACGGCACGCAATTAGCATGGCTAATCGATCTCTCTCACCAACAAGTTTGGGTATGGCAGGGTGAGGAGCTACCTATAATCTGTTCGGGTGCAGATATTTTACCAGTTTTAGGTATTCTCCCGGAACTTACGGTTGATGCTGTGATGGCTATGATTCGCCGACAGTAGGCATTTTATTAGAAAACTGGGTTTAAAACCCCGTTGATAGTAATTAGGGTTTGCTGAATATACCGCATATTGCGTGGTCTGGGTTTGCGATCGGCTTATTCAGCAAGCCCCACATATTAGATAGTAGAACCACGAGCAGACTTCAACAACATCTTGATTTCTTCAAGACTTAATGGTGGTGAACTACGATGAATCATAGCGTGACAATTTGGGCAAACAGGACGCAAATCTTTTATAGGATCAATTTCATACTCTTCTGCAATTTCTGAAAGGGGTCTTAGATGATGAACATGAATGAAACCTTTTCCCTGTTGCCCAAAAGCTCTGCCAAAATCGAAATCACAAATAAAGCAACTTGAACCGTAATAATCAATACATTTTTGCCGAGCTTTAGGCTCTCGTTCATAGGCGTTGACTGAAACTTGCCGTACTGCCCCCTCACGAAATGTTTGTACTGAATCTACTTCATCAGGAAAGAATCTAGGAGTAGTTACAGATTCCTGAACCTGAAGCGGATTTTGCCAATCCCTCAAACATTTTAGGTAGTCCTCAAAACGGTCTTCCTTACCAAGAATCACATTTGATGCAGCACGAAAGATAGCAAAGATTTCGACAAAGTTATTAATCACTGGCTGAGCTGCATCTAGGTCTTTAATAGGAAGAACTAGGGATGGACTCTGAATATAAGTACCATTCCAACCTACTTCATGAATTAATTGCAGTCTGTTAATGAACTCCTCATACTCAAACTTACCATATTTTTCCGGTGCAATATTATTAGAGGAAATAATATATCTACCATGCTTCAAAATCCTAGTAACATCTTCTAAATGGTTTTTCAGAACGTGAACAATCGGATTACTTTTTAGCCCTCTTAATCCAAAAAATTTCACAAGTAAACTATAAGAAGTACACTCGATTCTCTGTTGGAAATACCAACCTTTTCCTTTTATAGCCAAGCCAGCGGTTGCTATTTTGTAGGGCTGGGTTTTCTTGGCTCCAAGGCTATGAGCTGGTGTAGTCATTATCTGACAATCTGAGAGTACATCTGTGCCATAAACTTGGTGAATTAGGTCACAAGCTTGTTTAATGATTATTTTAAGCTTAGGGATAAGTAATTCTTTTAGCTTATCAGCACGCTCTCGATTGTCTTTGACTGAGAAGAGATATTGTTCAGCACACCCTATGAGTGGCAAGTCAACGATTTCTGACATTTCGGTTTCCTCAACTGAACTCATATTTGCTCTCCGACATGACAAGTCCAACGAAAACTCATCGATATTTTAGCTTTTTTTCGACATATCCTGAAATAGGTCATGCTTCCCCGGCTCCTAAAACTTGTGCTGTGGTGAGTTTGAGCCTTGTAGGGTGCGTCAGGAGTGAATACTTACTGGACAAGGGAAACGCTTATGGACTGACGCACCCTACTATCGTCTTTTAAATGCCGAACAGCTTATGAGTCAAATAAATCCCGATCGCACTGCTGGTACAATTGCGATCGACGTTTGCGCTCAATCAAACGGGCAGTATCTTTGTCAGATTTCGTCATCTCTGAGCGATCGCCCCCATGATCGCATGAATTTTTACGGACAAACGAAAGAACACGCGATCGCGATCGCCCTGGAAAATTTAGCATCTCGCTACCGCCAGCAAGCCGAAGACTCTCAAAATATAGATTGGGATGCGGTGGAAATTTCGGATTCGGGAGAGCCGATTGAAAAGCGTTATCACGTAATTTTGCACTACGAACGAATTGCTAAAGATGAATCTAAGTTTGAGGCAATGCACAATACAATGATGGGAAATACAGTAGTTGAAAATGCCAAAATTTCAATAATTGAGATCGAGCCCGATATCGAAATCGGGCCGTTAGAGCGATCGGGATATTGAACCATCGGGACTTAGGTGCAGATGGGCATCTTACCCTACGCATCAGCGATCGAAACGTGAGTTTGAGGTGACGATCGACTAGAAGCGCTCGCATAATTTCAAATCCCCAAAATTTCTTTTCTATTACTCCCCCGCAAAATCCGCCCTAAACTTCTCCACAACTCGATTTAACTCAACTGAATGAGAGGCCTTAAATAAAATGCGATCGCCCGGTGTAACAAACTCCATTAAATGCCTTGCTAAATCTTCGCGGGAATTCTCCCTCCCAATATCTTCTACCTCCACAAAAGGCACACCCGCAGCGCCCGCTGCCATCGCCGCTGCTTCCTCAAAATCAGCAAAAACAAACAAAGCATCCAGATTCAAATCTCGCGCCGCCCTTCCCACTTGTCGGTGAAACTCGATCGCCCTGTCGCCCAATTCCTTCATCGTTCCCAACACCGCAATCCGGCGCTTTCCAGGAGTATCTGCTAACAGTCTCAGGGCCGCCAACATCGACTCCAAACCAGCATTGTAAGTCTCATCCAGAATCATAATATCATCGGGCAAATCGTAGCGGCGCGCCCGTCCATCCGGTAACTGCACAGACAAACCTTGCTTTAAAACTTCCCAATCAATACCTAACACTTTCCCTACCGCCAAAGCCGCCAAATAATTTACAGCATTGTGTCGTCCCGGCAGCGGCAGCGGCAATTCCACACCTTCTACTAACATTGTATCAGGGTTGAGCAATTCTCCGCACAAATTCCCGCCTTCTAAACCGTAACTTAAAGTTTTCCCCTGCCAAACTTCGGCTGCCGTTGCGATTAATCTGTCACAATCGTGATTGAGAATAGCAATGCTATCAGCAGGCATTTCGGCTAACAGTTCGCACTTAGCTTGGGCGATCGCCTCTTCCGAACCCAATCGCCCAATATGTGCCGTTCCTACATTAGTAATTACCGCAACAGTAGGTCGCGCAATTTGCGACAGCAGCGCAATTTCACCACTGCCGCGCATTCCCATTTCAATTACAGCATAATTGTGGGAAGGTGAAAGCTCCAACAGAGTTTTTGGTACTCCAATTTCATTGTTGTAGTTATATTGAGTTTTAAGAACATTTCCCCTCGTTGACAACACCGCCGCAATTAACTCTTTAACAGTAGTTTTACCGACAGACCCAGTAACAGCAACTATAGGTATACTGAATTGGTCACGCCACCAGCGGGCGATCGACTGATAAGCTTTTAAAGTATCGTCAACGCGCAACAGCGGAAAATTAGGCAATTCCTCTTGCCAATCTCGATCAACAATTGCCGCAATCGCCCCCAAATCGTGGGCTTTTGCCACAAATTGATGCCCGTCAAAATTGTCTCCCCGCAGCGCCAAAAATACTTCGCCTCCCTCAAGAGTGCGCGTATCTGTGGCAATACCTGTCCCTAAAGCTGTCAAAATGCCCTCAGACACAGCAGGCAAAGGTACAGTTAAAATTTCAGCAAGTTGGGCGATACTTACGCGACAAACCATAACCAGCACTCACATTTCAAATAATTATTTTCACAGCTAATTCTACCTTGCCCCACCTCAAATTTAACTAACAGCGGGCGGCGAATCAGGATTGACCTTGATTATCCTCATACTAAATCGTCTGCCTACCAAGAAATTATCCCGTACCCACCCACAATCTTTACCAATACTTTACAAAGTCGATGGTATTTAAGGCCTTGCTAATTACCAACAATTCATGTCATGCTGGTGTTGATAAATAGTTTAACTAAGCAAAAAATATCGATCGGCTTAAGCTGCTGACAGCTTCTACCCATAATCCTCATCCGGCGAGAAGCTCGGTTGACTCAATTGTGGCGATTCATTGGCCAATTCATCAAGCTAATAGCGCTGAAAGCTCCTGCCCCACCCTCGGAGGGTTAATCCACAGTGAACGACTACAACAGACAAAGCCACGAAGAAGAACAGCTACTTTACAAGCACTGGCTGGAGTTGGTACAACGAGAGCAGCCGGCCGAACTCATCAGCCGTTTTCGCACTTTGTTTATCCAGGGTAGCGGATATCCCGATCGCTCCGTCGCCGACGCACTCGAAAAAATAGCAGCCTCAGAACACGCCCAACAAGAATTCAAGTACATCCTCAACCGCTGCTGCCACATCCTGATCAACCGCTGGCAAACCTACCCCAGCAAGCAAGCAGCCATCCCTGAATTGATCGCTCTGTTTGAAGAAGCGCCCAAAATATTATTTGGATACAATCGATCACGGGGGCGAGGCTCTATCCCACATTTAATAAATCAATTTACCGAAAGCGAACAGTACCTCACCCTCAAGCGTTTAGCGAAAGTCATAACTCACAGCAATGAAGATAGCAGCAACAGCAAAACCCCTGCTAGCCTTGCGCTCGGAACCTTAATTCCCCGCTACCCTTACCTCTACAAACACTGCCTCCTCAGCGACGACAGCACCTACGAACAGCAAAAAATCATTAAAAAAATCCAAGCTCAAAAGCAGCAGCAATTTGAGATCAACCTCTCACAATATGTCGCCCACCAAGTGAGAAAGGCTCATATAGCGCGTCGGGAAACCTCCCTTTCCTTCGGCAGAAATATACAGCCTATAAAAAATCCGACCTTGTTGACCGACCCCGAACTATTCTTTGCCCTCAAGCAATTTGTCGGAAAAGTAGAAGGAGCCGATACCTACAGACAGCTAGCGGGCCGTTTCACGGCGAACGCCAGCACATATCAGTCTTACGGCTCCTTTAAAGACGACTTGTACGAATACCTGATTTCTTCTGTCACCGACGATCGCTACGGCAAACGTCTCTTTAACGAAAAATTGTATAAGCAACTACAAAATACCCTGCCCCACAGCGATGATCAGAAGTTTAACGAATTTTTAATGATTAGAACTTGCAGCCAGTTATTGAACTTTTTAGTAGTAGAGAGTCCTGTGCGGCCCAACCACTTTGTCTTCATTGACCTGATCTCAAACCTCGGGCCGACCCAAACCACAGGTTTGCTGCTGAAAATCGTACTAATTTGCGGCAAAGTCAAGCCGTACCTAGAAAAGCGGCTGGCAATTTTGTTCGGTCACTACGAATGCAGTACCCGAGAAGGCGTAGTGTGGTTAGTCAAAGCCCTAGAAAACGTAAACCTAGCTTTGAGTACCAACTTTGGCAAGGTGGATGTATCTTTCCTGCGGTGAGAGGGCGCGGCATAACTTTCTCTGCTTCCACTGCAGGCAAAACATCACACCGATCGACCAGGTTTCGGAATACCCTAAAAGTTTTACCTTTAATTAGAACGACTTAATTAACTCCTGAAACCTACTCAAAAGACATTATTCTATGTTAAAGTACCAAGTGTGAATCAGATTCAGTTGCAGGCTTTGTTCATTGCTACAGAATTGTCTAAAAACTTGCCCTTCTGTATCGGCAGGGGACTCTCCGAAACTGAAATCTTCGCACTGTCTAAATTTTGGAGTTATTCCTCATGTCGATATACGTCGGTAACTTATCCTACCAAGTTACCCAAGAAGACATCACCACCGTCTTCGCCGAATACGGAACCGTTAAGCGAGTACATCTACCTACCGACAGAGAAACCAGTCGCCCCCGCGGCTTCGGTTTTGTAGAAATGTCCACAGATGCAGAAGAAGATGCAGCCATTAGTGCTCTCGACGGAGCAGAGTGGATGGGTCGCGACCTCAAAGTTAACAAAGCTAAGCCCCGCGAAGATGAAGGCCGGGGTGGTGGCAACCGGGGCGGCGGCCCTGGAAAATTTGGTCGCGCAGGAGGGGGAGGCGGAGGAGGACGTTATTAATTTCCTCATTAATTTCCTCGGATAAAGATTTGAGATTGGAGAGTTGAAACTGGCGCGAGAGCTCACCTAGCTCCGAACCACTTCCGGCCGTTCCGAAAAACCTATGCTCTTCAAATTTCCATATCTACCGGATTAAATATACCAAAAAGCCAAGGGCCTAACCCTTGGCTTTTTGGTATGAGAGTTGACGGTATGAGTCTGAAACCGGTTGGGCGAATCCGTTGCAGTACCGTCAGGTTCTAATCGTCAGGTTCGATGCTGCTGCTCAATCCGTGATTATTTAGCGTTTCAGCGTAAAACTCAGCGTGTTCGAGAGCGCAAACAATCACCAATCCCATCCCGTTAGTATGGGCTTCCATCATCACATTTACAGCCTGTGGCTGAGTCAGACTCGGTACCGTCGCCATCAAAGTCTGCACCACGTACTCCATAGGATTGAAATCATCATTGTGCAGCAGAACGCGGTAGCGCGGTGCAAGCTTGCGGACTGTGGAAGGCTTTTGAATAATTTCGACAGACACTAATCTATACCTCCTGACTTGTAAAATGTTAAAATTTGTCAACAATCTTGAGCCGGATTCCTCCGCTGTGCAAGACTATCTCACTTTCAGCTATTTTATTGAAATCTGAAAATTCAGACAAGGCAGCCCCTTGGTCGATCGCAAGCTGTGAACCCAACACCAAACCCACAGGGGGTGTCCTGGGCCCTGGGCAACCACCTTCCTAGCGCCATAATATTAGAAAGGCGCGATCGGTTAAAAATAACAAACTACTACCTGTTGAGTCTCCAGAACTGAGGGAACGAACATTATATGAAACGCAAACCTAAATCCTACAACGACAGATTCAGCGGCGACCCATCCCGAGGAGATGAAGACTCCGACTACCCAGGCTCCTTTGGCGGACAGTCGCGGCGTCAACCTCAGTCCGGCAAACCCTCTTTCCTCAATTCCGCCACCCTAGGGATTTTAACAGCCGTCTTTATTCTGGGAATTGGGATTGGCATTGCCTTTAGCTCCACAGCTACAATTAGCCCAGAGAACGTAGCTTCCCGCGAATTTATTGATCGCAGCGCCCCCAACCCCGAACTTTGCGTGCAGTTTGGAGCAAGCGCGATGGTGACAGATATGCGGCTCTACGTCACCCTCAACCCTTTCAACGTCTACATCTCGCAGCCGAGTATGCGCCCCGGATGCGTTTTGCGAACCAATAACTGGGCAATTCTTGAACAAAGAAAACTCATCAGCCAAGACCAAGTGCGGGATTGCAAAAATCGCATGAACACCTTTGGCTTCACCGGCCCCTTGGAAGCTCAACCCGAAATTAACTGTATCTACCAAAATGACGGCGCTAAAAACCTGTTCCTCAACCAACCGGGTTCGATAGCTCCAACCAGTGAAGGTCAAAATTTCTAAATCGCCGATATAGCGGTTTTCAGTTGAGTCAATTACAGATAGGGGGTAGGACTTAGGCAAAGCCTAAGTCCTTACTTTATTTCATACAATGGAAAACTGCTCTCAGAAAATATTGCACAAAGAGGTTCCAGGGAAGAAAAAAGTCTTCCTCCCTCCTTCTTCTTCCTTCTTCCCTCTTCCTCCCTCCTTCTTCCCTCGAACCTCTTCCTTCTTCCTTCTTCCTCCCTCCTTCCTCCCTCCTTCTTCCTTCTTCCTTCTTCCTCCCTCCTTCTTCCTTCTTCCTTCTTCCCTCTTCCTTCTTCCTTCTTCCCTCTTCCTTCTTCCTTCTGCCTTCAAAAACCGAACTGCGGGAAATCTTCCGTTAACTGAACTTGCAAAATTTGACCGGGTTGAATCGTAGCAGGTTGAGGAGCAGCCACGTAAGTTGTAGCAACACCACCGGCTGCTCCCGCCAACAAACCGACACCGGAAAAGCCGCTCAGCAAGAACAAAGCTAAGCCACCAATACCAGTATTTCGCAACAAACTGCGATCTGTCGGCTGTTGCCGACGGCCTCCCACCGGTTCTGAGCGAGCCAACAGAGGAATATTGCGGCCGTTAAGACTAATAGCTTCGACCACAAATCTACTGCCGAGGTTCGTTGTTTCAAAGCGACCGATGACCGGCGTATTAGCAGGTACGATCGTATTGCCGCGACTGTCGAGAATTCCCCCTTGCAGCAGCAGCACTTCCTCTTGGCTGGGCTTCGCTTGCAGCCGCAAAGCCTGAGCACCGGGGTATAGTAAACTCAGCTCCGTGCCCGCCGGCAACAAGACATTCGCCCCAGTCGCAGCCTGCAAAGGAGCATTCGATCGTCCCCCAGGAAGCGGTTCACCAAAAGTAAGCGTCCGCTGTTGGGGTGCAGCAGCAGCCGTTATTTGAGGATCTAGGCGGGGTAGAGCAGCAGCTTGTACCCCACGGCGTTCGTCAAGGCGAACATTGACTAAAGGCACTGTTATCGGCCGGATTTGGTCATTTGAAGTTGACCGCTGCGAAGAATTTGTAGCGCGATTTAGGGAAGTAGGAGGCTCAGCTCGATCAACCTCTGGGACAGCATTTGACCTGGAATCAGTCGGCGGCTGGTTTTGCGGTACTTGTCTTGCAGGCTGGGGTTGAGTTTCGGGAGTTTCCATAATTGGAGTCGGTTCGATCACAGGACGTAACACCCAGCGATTTTCTACCCCGCTTCTTTGGAATTGAACTTGCCCTGCGCTGAAACCGACTCCAGGAGCCAAATTTACCAGAATTCTCGCCGTTCCCGGTTGAACTTGACTAACCCCCACAGAACGCACTCTACCTTGTGGGTATAACTGAGTTGCATCTACTCCGATCTCAGTATTGGGCAAATCCACAGCAATCTGAGACGGATTGAGTAGAGAATATGTGGGGGTTGTGCCCTCTGGGAGAGTAATTTCTAGCTGATTTGTCGCCGGATCGAATTTCCAACTTGTGACTGTAGAAGCATTTGCTGGTTCGAGTGTTGCGGGCACTGCTGCAACTGCGGCGACGACTGCTAGACTCAGACTCAGTGACTCGATCGCAAACAATCCCGCTGGTAGAGAATTAACAGTCAATTTTTGTAAGTCTGCCCAAAATTTTCGTGGTAATTTTTTGTATGGCATGGCTGCTGGGTGAAATTTTTGATCTGAAATAGATTATGGATGGGAAAATTTTGCCTTCGGATGACGCTGAAAGTTTAGCATTATTGCGATATGAAAAATTTAACTAAATGGAAATTATTGCGATCGCGCTTTGTTCTTAACAACAAGTGGTGTCAGGTTAGACAAGATGAAATAGAATTGCCAAGCGGACAAATTATAGACGACTTTTTTGTTAATGTCCGACCAAATATCGCCCTCGTATTTGCCACAACAGAGCAGCACGAACTTGTATTAGTGCGACAATACAGGCACGCAGTAGGCGAAATTTTGCTGGAACTGCCTGCAGGCTCTTTCAACCCTGCTGAAGAGAGCGGGAAATCGGCAGCCGCCAGAGAACTTGCCGAAGAAACGGGATATGTTGCTGAAGAAATTTTGGAACTAGCAACCTTATATCCCACATTCCGCAGATGTGGGTCGGATTTTTTTATCAGTTGTGAAAACTTGGAAGCCAAACAATTTTGGGCTGAA